>JACPMP010000143.1 GCA_016185915.1 Candidatus Woesearchaeota archaeon | reverse complement strand
TTTATTATATAGATGTAAGCACTGCATTGTTTCTATTTCTAAATTACCCAGTTATGTCGCTCCTTATGGCTAGAATTTTTCTAAAGGAAAAGATAACTGTTACAGATGCTATTGCGACTGTCATAAGCTTAATTGGGATTTTATTGATATTTTGGTCAAGATTGAACCTTCTGCCTTCCAATTTTTTAGGCAATATGATGGTTCTTGCTGCAGCTTTGCTATGGGCAGGGTATATCGTCATGAATCGGTATACTGCAAATAGAAATCATTATAGAAAAACTTTTTGGATATTCCTACTAAACTCCATAATGTTCTTGCCTCTGCTCATACTTTTTGGCAAACCTATGGACTTTGCTAATGTAAATCTTTACCATTTTCTGATACTTATTGCACTATCCATTATATCCACGCTTATACCTTATGCACTATTGAGCTATACTGCCAATAGTGTTAAGTCTTCAACATCAAGCATTATACTGCTTTTTGGACCAATTATTGGAGTGGTTTTATCCTTTGTGGTGCTTAAAGAAAAATTGCCGCTCAATATTATTGCAGGCGGATTTTTGATAATGATTTCAGCATTTGTTTCAACGTACTCCACGGAAAAATTATTTCAGGCTTCCAAGTATTTTGCCAGAAAAATAAGAACAATATTGTTCGGCTATAATTTTTAATCTCAATTGCAACTAAAATTTTATTTCATCTCTTGCTCTGCCCATTTTCCATACTCCTTATTTGCAGTTGCATTTATCTTTAAAATACATGGAATTTTGTAAGAATGCAGATTTTTAACTTCATTAACTAATTTTTTAAAGTTTTTATTGCTTGTCTTTGCAATAATGACGCTTTCATTGTCATTTACAATTTTATTATTCCACCAATACATACTTTTTATTGGAAAGATGTTAGCGCAGGCTATAAGCCGTTTTTTCAACAAATAAAGTGATATTCTTTCAGCTTCTTTTTGGTCTTTACAGGTTATATAAACTAGTGCCATGTTAAATCTAGTAATCTTTTTATTTATTAATTTATTGGAAATTTAGTCAGCGACACAAGTAATTGGACAATAAGGTTGAAAATTTATATCTTCTATCCGCCTTCGGCAAATTTTAGTGCGAGGCGTTGCTTTTCTGCCATATCCCTCCGCCTCGCCAATTTATTGTCAAATAAATTCGAGGTGAAAATTTTATTGGCAGTAAAAATTTTCACCGAGCGTAACTATTGTGAGCGAAGCGAACGGATTGAATTTTGTCCTAAAACTAATGTCACTTACTAATTATGCAAAAGGCAATAAGTCCAAGGGCACAAGAATTAAGTTAATTGGGCAAGCTTTTTTTGTAGCAATTGGTCATTGCTAATCTTTTAATTCGTTAAGTAATTTTTGAGCTTTAGATGAAACTTTTGCATATTCGTAATGGTCTGGATAGGATAAATTTGCCGCCCACGTCAAAATTTCTTTGTTCTTGTATATTATTGGTCTTTCTAACATTGCAAGTCCGACTTCCTCAATATACATAAACTTGGATATTTTTAAAATTGTTTCGTCTGGTGTATCGGGATCTTTTGCCAATAAGGGCAAAAATCCTCTTTGGTACACATCTTCACCCCAAGGATTTATGGATAGCCCACTTGAAAAATCATTACTAAATAAATATTTGTCATTTGAATCAACATTGTACATTGGTGAAATATTCTTATTAAAATCATCATAATCTTTAATAAGTACCCAACCTATTTTGTTGTTGTATTTTAAGCCAATGGCAAAATGATAAAAACATCCTGCTTCACAATCACGTCCCTCGCCATATTGAATTTGAAATACTTGAAAATCTTGTTCAGGCACATTAAGCAATAGGGTTTTTTCTCTAAGCTTGGGAAATTTGTAACTTTTTACAAAATCGTTTACATCAGGTGTAATGGAGGCTCTTTTTGTATTTGGCTCAGAAGATGTTTCTGGCTGACATCCACTTGTAATCAGCAGTACAACAAACGCCAAAGCTAAAAACAACAATTTCTTCATAAAACATAGTGAACGTACTTCTTTATATTAATTTCCATAGATGCAAAGTAGTTCAAAGTTATTAGCGTAGGGTTGGTGGAGGGGCGGACTGGAAAGTAGTCTGGATTTTTGATTTTTTTATGTTTATTGTGTTTTTCGTTAATGGATTTTAATCAAATGAGTAAAATCATCAAAATTTATCAACGTTTTAACAAATAAGCCCACTTCTGTAAATGAAAAGTGCCATTTGAGATTCTTAACTTTCCGACATCTTTAAAAAACAATAAACACTTCTCCGCAATATGCACATTTTTTCAAACATACTGGGGGTATTTGTTTTTGATGACAAATTCAAGGTAGTTGATGAAATATTGTTTAAGAATTTGGAAGACAATCAAAAAAAAGATGCAATAATTCAGCAAATTCAAAATAAATATAAAAATTTAAAAGAAATGGATGAAGAAGCACTTAAAAAAATTTTGATTTATTTCAAGAGTAAAAAATTCTTCGGCGATTTCCAAAATAAAAATCTCGAATTAACAAAGTCTGATTTAAAAAATTCTGTAAGCGCTGATATCTTACTTATACATGCTGTAAATTCAGTCAACGAACTTGACAAGGCAATAAACATTCTTGTGAAAAGGTTGAGGGAATGGTATGAGTTATACAATCCAGAATTCTCTATATCAATTGCAAATCATGAAGAATTTGTAAAAGAAATTCTCGAAAAAGAAAAAAGCGAATTGCTTAGGGAATTGAAAATTGATGCAGATGATTCGATTGGAGCAGATTTAAAACAAGAAGATTTAGAGCCAATAAGGAGCTTAACCCATCAAATTTATAATTTATATGAATTAAGGGAAAATCACATGGAGTACATTTCAACCTTGATGGAGGAACTCTGCCCAAATACTAAAGCCATCTGCGGAGCTTATATAGGGGCAAAATTAATAGAGCATGCTGGAAGCTTAAAAAGGCTAAGCGAGATGCCTGCCTCAACAATCCAAATTCTCGGAGCAGAAAAGGCATTATTCAGGCATATGAAAACAGGCGCAAAGCCTCCACGGCATGGCATTATAGTAAATCACCCTCTCATTGCCAAAGCCCCTAACAGCATGCACGGCAAAATTGCAAGAGCATTGGCAGATAAAATAGCAATAGCAGCAAAAATTGACTATTTTCAAGGACATTTCATAGGAGATAAGTTAAGAAAGGACTTAGAGGAGAAGTTTGGGAAATGATAAATCAATCAAAAATCTTTGAGGTTTATGAATCTCTTGAAGGCAGAAGGAAGCAGCTTTATACTATTAACCTGCTTCCAGGCCAAAATGTATATGGCGAAAAACTTGTTAAAGAAAATGATGTTGAATACAGGGAATGGGATGCTTACAAAAGCAAGCTTGCTGCTTCTATATTAAAAGGTAGCCTAAATATCGGCATTAGAAAAGGGGATGAGGTATTGTATCTTGGCTCTGCTTCTGGAACTACTGTTAGCCATGTTTCGGATATAGTCGGAAATGAGGGCTTTATTTTTGCAGTTGACATTGCGCCAAGAGTAATGCGAGACTTGATTTTTTTATGCTACAAAAGAAAAAACATTGCCCCCATCCTCGCTGATGCCAACAAAGCTGATTTGATGAAAGAAAGAATGTCTGCAGTTGATGTTGTCTATCAGGATGTTGCTCAAAAAAACCAGATTGAAATTTTTTTAAAAAATATCGGGTTGTTTTTAAAGGAGGGTGGCTATGCTTTGTTGGCTGTTAAAGCAAGAAGCATGGATGTTACAAAAAAACCAAAGCAGATTTTTAAAGAGGTTAGAGAGAAGCTGGAAAAAACTTTAACGATTATTGATTACAGGGAGCTGGAGCCATTTCAAAAAGACCATTGCATGTTTATATGCAAGAATAAATGATTGAAAAAAATCTTTGTATAAAATTTTCTTACTTGTAAAGCAAATTTCTTAAATATACACTTTTTAAATCGACAATCAAGCGACCCTTTTTCTTTCTCAACAAAAGTGGGTGCCCCGCAGTTCTTTTTGCACTATATTGCATTTCTTTGAAGTGTGTATATCACAAGCGGGTTACCTTTTTCTCGCCTTAATCTAAAGGTCGCTCTCGTATTTGTTGATATTTTATTGTTGATTTAAATGAAATGTTCTTAGTATATTGTATATTTGGAAACTTTATCTAACTCTGACAAAACCTTTTTAATTAGATAAACAATACAGATTACTATGACGTGCACAATTTTAGACTGCTATACAGATGAACCTGCTGGATTGGGTGTGCCGCCTTATCTTGGAACTTACCCAAGGTACATAGCAGGCTATTTGAATAAAGATGTTTATTATTTGACAATTGATGATTTAAGGTTGTGGAAAAAATATAATTCTATCGTTAAAGAAACTAAAATTTCGCAAAAAACCGACATTACAACTTATAATTTAACCATCAATCATAAAAATATAAAAAAAATATTGGAAGATACAGAAAATTTAATTGTTGTCCTTGGAGTTCATGTTCCTGGAAAGTATCTTTCTGCCGTTCCTGGAACTTTGCATGAGATAATCCCAATGATTAAGGATTTGAGATGCAAAAAAATATTAACAGGACCTGCTGTTTTTGGCACTCAGCTTTTTGGAGGAAAATTTTATGAGAAAGCAAATTTGAGCGTTTTTGATAAAGTTGATTTTTCAATGTTTAATTTCAAGTATGATGATGTTAAAGAATATGCTATTCGAGGAGCGCAAATTATAAAGCAAATTCCTGATTTGAGAATGATAGAGATTGAAACGGGACATGGCTGCGACATTGGAAAATGCTCATTTTGCACAGAGCCAATCAAAAATAGAGTTGAGTTTAGAGAGAAAGAAGATGTTTTAAGAGAAATTATTGAATTTTATAATCTTGGGTGTAGGTACTTTAGATTAGGCAAGCAGACTTGCTTTTATACACTGCCTTATGCTGTTGATTTGTTAAAAGAAATCCACAATAATTGTCCTGAGATAAAAGTATTGCATATTGACAATGTCAACCCTGTCAAAGTTGTTATGGACAAGAAAAATGATTTTGAAATTACAAAATCCATTGTAAAATATTGCACTTCTGGAAACATTGCTGCTTTTGGAATTGAATCGTTTGATTTGGAAGTTGTTCAAGCAAACACTTTGAACACTCCTCCAAATATTGCTTATGAAGCGATAAAGATATTGAATAAATATGGAAGTGAGAGGGGAAATGATGGAATGCCAAAATTTTTGCCTGGCGTGAATATAATTTTTGGACTTCGGAATGAAAGCAAGAAAACTCATGAAGAGAACATAAAATGGCTTTCTAAAGTTTATGATGAAGGCTTGATGTTAAGAAGAATTAACATAAGGCAGGTTGCAATCTTTGAAGGAACTTCCTTGTACAATGAAGGCAAAGATAAATTCTTAAGGAAAAATAAAAAACTTTACTGGAAATGGAGAAATGAAATAAGGCAGAAGATAGACTGGCCAATGCTGCAAAGAGTAATTCCTTCTGGAACAATTTTGACAAACTGCTATGCTGAAATCTATGACGGCAACACAACATTCTGCAGGCAGTTTGGCACTTATCCTATTATTGTAGGGGTTAAAGGAAGATTGGAATTGAAGAAATTTTATGATATTGAGGTTACTGGGCAGATGTTGAGGTCAGTTACGGGAAAGGTTGTGGTGGAGAGGGAAGTGGTGGTTTAGTTATTATTTTCAATACTGAAAATAACCACTGGACATCTTTGGGCAAAGTTTATATTCTAGCTCGTAAATATGCTTAAATTATCTAGTAATCCAAGGGGTGGAAACAATTAGGCTGTTAATTAAGTTTAAAGCTTTGAAAGATTGTTTTTATGATTTGAAATATTATCATAAAGCAAGGGGATTTTTGTATTCCCTGCAAAAAGATTCTAAATATTTCAATAAGCATGATAACACAGGCTACAAATTTTATTCCTTTTCAAACTTTATACCTCCTGTTCCAATGAAAAAGGGAGATTTAAGGACTTTGATTGTTTCTTCCCCGGACAGAGATTTTATCCAATGGCTCTATGGCAAGGTTTCAGATATGTCCCATAGTTCAAATGCCATAAACATTGGTGAAGCTCAGTTTGAGATTGAAAGCGTAAGTTTTCTTAGGACATTTATAGATTCAGGATCTTCGATTATTACTGGGACACCAATAGTTATGAGAATACCTCAAGAAAGGTATGCAGATTATGAGATTAAGAGCCAAAGGCCATATGAATACTGGCGCCCTGAACATGATTTTAATGCCTTTGTAAAGCAGCTTTCCGATAATCTTGTTAAAAAATATAATCAGTATTACAATAGAAAAATTGAAAGCCGTAACTTATTTGAAATGTTTAAATTCAAAAAGCAGGTATGCGTGCACAGGATTGAAAACGGAATTGAAATAAAGACAATAGGCTCGCTCTGGGAGTTTAAATTCAATCATCTGGAGCAGGAGCAGAAGAAGATATTGAATTTGGGACTTGAGTCCGGACTTGGCGAGTTGAATTCGTCTGGGTTTGGATTCATGAATGTGGTGAAATAATGAAAATAGCAGAGAGAAGCTACTTCGTAGGGAACAGCAGGACAACCTAGATGAAATTCCTGCGGCGCGCCTTTAGCAATACGCTAATATAGACACTCTAGAGTGAAGAGCTTCCTGCAAAAATAAAAATTAAAGTTTTGAATTTAAATAATAAAAAAATGACAAAACAAAATTTTGTTCCTTTAAATAAATTGCTTTTAGAAGATAATGAAGAAATAAAAAAAATAAAAACCTTGCAAAAAAGGGAAGAGGAATACGCCTACATATTGGGGCCAATAGAGCATACCATAGCCCTGCATTATTCTGACAATAGAAAAATTAAAGACAGAGATGTAGTTAAAATGCTGAAAAACTTAAGATCTAATTATTCTCAAAATTTAGATTTTTTTAAAGAGCCTCTTGAAAAAGAAATTATAATCCAGCTTAGCTTCGCATTGCAGGAAACAGAGACAATGCATCGTGAGATTTATCTTTCTATAAGCTATATCATCTGGAGCATTGATAACAGAACATGGACTGGAGACAATAGAGCATATCTTGAGTGGGTGCTTAATTTTTTTGGCATGATGGATAAAAAAGAAAGAAAAGAATTTAAGAGAAAATATGATGAGCTTGGAAAGGAATTTGGAATTGAAGAAGAGAAAATAAGAGCCATGACGGCAGGCAGCGAGGAGCTTAATGAAGATATATATGAACCTAGTGATGAAGAGGAAGCATGGAGCAAAAAAGACAGCGAGTATTTTGCAATGTCAGATGATGAGAAATGCAGACACTTGCTTGAATGTGATGATAAACTGGAATCCTCGAAAGTCCTGATCGACCTAATTAACCAAATGGAGGCATATTTCAAAAATAGCAATTTCGCTAAGATAGTGCAAATAGCAGATAAAATAAAAGATACAAAGATTGAAAAGAAGATGAGGGAAGTAATTTATTCTATGAAGGCAGAAGCGCTTATCTGCATGAAAGAATATGAGAAGGCTGAAAATGCAGCGCAGGAATTGATAGAATTCAGCAGAAATTATCCCATGGGCTATTTCAATCGCGCTGTTATTAGGTTTCATAATAATGATTTAAAAGGCGCCCTTGAGATTTTGGACAAAACAATAGAAGTGGCAGAAAAAGTAAACATGAGGCATTTCCAATATTACATGCTTAAAGCAGATATATTAAAAAAGCTCGGCAACGAAGATTATAAAAAATTTGAAAAGCTTGCACAGGACACAGAAAAAGAGACTGATGCAAAGCTAAAGAATTTCGCTGATGAGGCTGGGATTGATATGGAAGATTTCGAGGAAAAATGACACAAAGGAATATTTTAAAAATATTAGATGAAGCAAGATTTCTAAAGAATGAATTAGGAGAGACAAAGAAAGCAATTAGATTATGCGACAAAATATTGAGGATAGAACCTGATAATAGAGATGCCATGCTCATTAAGGCTGGCGGATTAAAAGAATTAGGAGAGGCAGAAAGATTTCTTGGCTTGTCAAAGGAAATAATAGAAAAATGGCCCGAGCATTGGGAAGCTTATTACCTTTTATCCCTCTTCTCATTTGCTATTGAGGAAGAAGACAAAACACTTGAGCTAATGTCAAAATCCCTATCTTTGGAAGAGAATTTCAATAATGTCATAAGCTATGGACAGATGCTTTACCTTACCGGTGACCAAGATTATATGACATATATTGATAAGGCTAAGAAAATTGACACAAAAAGAGCCAAGAACTTCATGAAAAATCACTGGATTTGGGATGAGAATAGCGTGCAGCCAACCGTAGCGGAAGAATTAATTGCTATGAAATTTGTTAAAAATATCAGAAAGTTCAAAAAATGAAAATGAAACTATCAAACATGGAAAATTTAATCTTCAGCTATGCATATTACAAAATAGCGGATTTTGATAAGCTGATGGCATTTTTTGCAGGCCTGCAGGGAAAGGAGATGTTCAGCATTGAGAAAGCTGACTTAGACAAGAAAATCTTAAGCGGGGCTTTCATAAGGCCATATCCGAAAAACCACTGGAATCCTCTTGCAAAATCTCCCAATGCAAGACAAGTTATGGGAAACTTATCAGCAAAAGGCGATAACCTCAAGTTAGAGGCAATGACAAAAAGCGGCCTGAAAACAGCGAGAGATTTAATTGAGTCAGAATTAAGCGGAGCGGTAATCTTTGAGAGGGAGGAATATAAGGATCCGCTTGAAAGGTTTAGGGGATAAGCATTGGAAGAAGAGGAAATGGAGCTGGAAAAGGACGGATTGTCCAATATACAAAGAGCTAGGAATTATGTTTTAAGAAAATATTTAACAAAATGCCTTCAACAAACGAACTCATAGTATTCCAAGGAAAGAGAATAAGAAGAACTTGGTATAATAATGAATGGTGGTTTGTAATAGAGGATATTGTAGCTGTCCTTACAGATTCTAAAGGCCCAAAAGGGTATATCAAAGATATGAGAAGGCGTGATGAAGATCTATCTAAAGGGTGGGGGCAAATTGCCACCCCCCTTGATATAATGACATCAGGAGGAATGCAAAAGATAAATTGTGCCAATACAGAAGGCATTTTCCGCATTATACAATCAATCCCATCAAAAAAAGCAGAGCCATTCAAAAGATGGCTTGCCAAAGTCGGCTATGAAAGAGTGCAGGAAATAGAAAACCCAGAGATTGCAATGCAAAGAATGAGGGGGATATACAAATCAAAAGGATATTCTGATGAATGGATTGAGAAAAGAACAAGAGGAATTGCCATAAGGGATGAGCTTACAAAGGAATGGGGCCAAAGAGGGGCAAAAACACAAAAAGAATATGCCATATTAACATCTGAAATATCCAAAGCAACATTTGGTTTGACACCAAGCCAATATCAAAAATTCAAAGGGCTGACAACCCAGAATTTAAGAGACCACATGGACGATATTGAATTGATTTTAACGATGCTTGGAGAAGCCACCACAACAAGATTTACAAAGGACAGGGACTCTCAAAAATTTCCTGAATTGAAAAGAGACTCAAAAGATGGAGGCAATGTTGCTGGTTCTACAAGAAAAGATATAGAAAGCAAGCTTGGTAAAAGCGTTGTTTCAAGGGAAAATTATCTTCAATCAACTGAAAAACAAAAAAGGCTTGTGAAAAAATGAAACTGAAATCAGAAGGCATTTGCGGATACTGCAAAAAAAATTTTGCTGGAAATGCAATATCAAAACATCTTGCTGCATGCGCTGAAAGAATGCAGGCAAACAGCAAGTCAAATGGAAATGAGAAAATCTTGCTCATAAAAGCCTGCGCAGGGCCTTTCTGGGTTTATTTTGAGGCAAATGCTTCTGACACATTGGAGAAGGTTGATGATTTTTTAAGGGACTTATGGCTGGAATGCTGCGGGCATTTGAGCATGTTTAAAATAAATGGTGTTGTCTATGCTTATGACCCTCAGCCTGAATATGGGGGATAAAAGCATGAAAATATCCCTCAATAAAGTGCTTGCAGTTGGCACAAATTTTTCCCATGAGTACGATTTCGGCACTACAACAGAGCTTGGGCTTAAATGCCTGTCTGAAAGAAATGGGGAGAAACTGAAAGATGTAGAGATTATTGCAAGAAATGAAGTGCCTGATTTTAAATGCAAATGCGGCAAACAGCCAAAAGAGGTATGCTCGCAATGCGTCTTTGAAATTGGAGAAGAAGCTATGCTCTGCAGCCAGTGCGCAAAAAAGCACAAATGCGGAGAAGAGATGCTTTTGCCTGTTGTAAATTCGCCGAGAATGGGGATGTGCGGGTATACTGGCGATTGAATTTATCTGAAGACAAGAAAGTGGAGCTGGAAAAGGATGGAATGCGGGATTTGTAGGAAGAGGGGGGTTATGTTTCAGAGGGGAAAATGACTAAAAATATTTTCAAATTTACAGGCAATCCATTTGTTGATAATGGAGTAGCTTTGATTACAGTATGGGCCGGAAAAAAGAAACCTGAAGATGTGGATGACTCAGACTTATTAGAGATTACAAACCAAATATCAACACTATATTTTGAAGTGAAATGGAAAAACAGAATACAATTCATTTTTCCTAACAGTAAAATAACAAATCCGTCTCCTTATCTTAATCCAGAAAATAAAAAAAAGGAATATACTAATCTCCTATTATCCTTTATAAAAGCAATAGTGCCTTTTAGTAAAAGTGGAGATTGTATCAGCTGTGGTAGTCGTGATGGCATTTTTTATTTAACAAAAGATAAAGTTCCATTGTCTGGCTCAGGAGAATATCTAAACTTCTTTGCTTCTTTTGAAAGGGGAGAAAGGTATTGTGGGGCATGTACTCTTTCAATTCAGTTATGTGTCCCAATGGTGATGGATTGTAACAAATTTTTATTGATACACTCGAATAATTATAATGTCCTTCTTTATATGGCCGATTTTATATTAAATAAAGTTACATCTCAACTAGCATCAGGAAGTTTTGAAGGAATGTACAAAAATGATTTTTATAATGAAAAAAATGCATTATTCCATATAATCAATAAAATAATAATTCCTCAGTTCGATGATGAAATTTGGAATAAAGAAGATACTTTAGTATCATGCTATTTTTTCTCAAATGCAAATCAAAAAGGTCAGTTGTATAATATCTATCAAGTTCCATCTGAAGTATTTGATTTCTTATGTTGTATTAAAACTTTAGATAAAAAGTACAAAGAAAAAAATATACTTAAAGATTGGGATAATATAATTTATAATGCATACCTGAAAGTAAAAATAAAGAAAAATGAATCCCCTGATATTAAAATTAAAAATTCATACAATCAAGTTTATGAAAGTTTACTAAATGGAAGCCCAATAATAAGATACTTTTATAATTCTAGTGAGAAAAAGGCACTTTGTCCTTGGGAATTAACAGAATTATATTTATCAAAGGTGAGAAAAATGGAAAAAGAAAGAATTGATGTAATTAAAAAATTAGCCGATAACATTGTGGAGATTATGAAATCTAAAGAAAACACTAAAAGGCTTTTTGGCCTTGAAAATGCAAGGTACTACTCAGGCTTAAGGGCCACGTTAATATTATGTGCAAGAGACTGGCAGAATATGAATAAAAATCAACCTTTGATAAGATTAGACGATGCTATTGAATTACTTTTCCCTGAAACTTCAGAAGGTTGGAAAAATTGGAAAGAAACAAGAGATTTATTGCTTTTCAGAATTTATGAAACATCACATGATTGGATAGTGAAAAATAGAAGTGAAGAGGAAAAGAAAGAGGAAATATTGATTGTTGAACAAGATGGAGGTAATAAAGATGAATAATGAAAAAATTAATTTAAAAAATAGAGCATTAATTGGATTAATCTTGATAGATACACCTCATTCTGCATTGAATAATGCAGGAACTAGTACTGATGCAAGAACAGAAATTCTTGTTGAGGTTAAAAAAATTAAGGTTTGGGGTAAGGAATATCCATATGTATCAGGTCAGGCATTTAGGTACTGGTGGAGAACTGCATTACTATCAATCAAGGAATGGATTCCTTCACCTTTAACCAGAGAAGAAAAGATTGCCTATATAGCCGCAAACCCAATTAAATACGAAGAAGATGATGTTTTCGGTTATATGAGGGCAGAAAAGAAAGGAGGGAAAGATATTACCCTAACCCGAGTTTCTCCATTGAAATGTTCACCACTTGTATCAATATTAAGCGGTGTCACTGCTACAGACATGGGTGTACTATCGAGACAGGAAGGAAATCCTGTTCCTTATTATTATCAACTCTATTCAACAATCCTTAAAGGAATATTCTCCCTCCATCTTGAAGAAGTGGGTAAATTTTATAGTAAGAACAGATCTGGCTACAAAAATCTCAATGAAGATTTAAAGAATGAAGCCTTACAAAAAGGAGCTAAAGAGGTAGATGGAATTGTTTATTTAAAGCCTGAAGAAAGAATAAAAAGGATCACGGACACTATTGAGGTTCTGCCTTATTTATACGGGGGAGCAAAACAAGCAGTTGCTCATACCGATGTAAGTCCAAAGTTGATTATAATGGCAGTTTTAAGTAGTCCAAATCCAATTTTTATGAATATTGTCGGTGAAAAAGAGGGAAAAGTAATTTTTAATGTGGAAGGCTTCAAGCAAATCCTTAAAGACTATGCTGATAAAGTTTTATCTCCTATCTTTATAGGATATAGAAAAGGATTCCTGCCAAATATAGAAGCAGATATAGAGTCTCTTATAGAAGCAGATATAGGGTCTGTTAAATCAAACACAACTCTGAAAATTGAAATTGTCAGCCCAAAAGACGCAGTTGTGAAGATGTCAGAATGGATGAAGACAAACTTAAAGTTTTAAGGATAAAATTAAGAAGTCTTACAGCTTCTTTTAGGCAGATTGGATTTATTACAGGATACCAGCCTACTTTGCCAGCCCCTCCACTCTCTACTATTTATGGGGTTATCTGTGCAGCTGTGGGAAAATTTATAAAACCAACAGAAACGAAAGTCGGATATATTTTTAGGAACAAATCTAAAGCTGTTGATTTAGAAAAGATATATCAAGTAGAAGGCAATTTTGGGTTTAATGAAAACATAGTCAAAAGAGAGTTTTTTTATGACAATCAGTTATACATATATCTAACAAACTTAGACTTGGAAGGATACTTTAAAAATCCTAGGTTTCAACTACTACTTGGGCGTTCTTCTGATTTAGCGTTTGTTGAAGAAGTGAAATCTATAGAATTAACAAAAAAAGAAAAAGTAACATTTAGCGGAACAATTTTACCACAAGATAT
>JACPMP010000142.1 GCA_016185915.1 Candidatus Woesearchaeota archaeon | reverse complement strand
TTCTTCTCTTGATTCCTTTTGCATCGCCCCTGAAACCGACTCCGCCATAAACTGCTATTTTTTTTCTTAATCCAAGAATTCCTTTTCTCATTGGAAAGCCGCAATAATCAGAGCCGCCTGTTACTTGGAACTCATAATCGCCAATTTCAATAGAGTCGCCTTTTATAGTTTCGCCTATGTTTAAGCCTATAAAAGGCCTTGCTAAGTTATCCTTTACTTCCTTTTGGAATGTCCTTCCAGTAGATGGGTCTGAAATGCACAGTTTAAAATTAACCATTTTGACTCCAAAAAAATTTAACTCTTTAAGTTAAATTATTTTGTAATATCTGTTTATTTAAATATTTTATGTTGGTTAAACCTTCGCAATAGAAATGCTTGCATTGTAGCTCGGAACGTGATTTGAGCTGCCATCAATAAGTACAACTAGGTTCTTTAGGTAATAGAAGGTTGCTATTATGAGTATAAAGGGTATTATATTTGTCCACATGCTCAGATTTAATGCAAATATTGCAAAAGGAAAGAGCATTGCGGAAAAAAATAATAATAAGGCAAGCAACAAATTGTTTAATATTCTATTGCATTTTTTTAAATTTCTGGAGTTATCCACATTAGTTAAAATAACTGATAATGTGTAATGCACTACTTTAAGTCTTTTGTTTACAAGATTTAGTAGGTATAGAATCAATACGACACTTATAACATAAAAGGAGTACAAAACAATAGGATGGTATCTAAATTTAATTAGCAACGATATTTTTCTCAAAACAAAAAACGTGAAGATGGTTATTATTGCAAGCACAAAGGCAAGTTTTGATTCCGATTTAAGTTTTTTTGTAAAGAAAGTCTCTATATCCATTTGGTCAAAAAATTTCCTCATGTAGTTTGATATTCTCTCAAGCTTTAGTTTTGTTTTTAGAGGCACTTTCGAGTTGATGGCATTGTGAAAGTTTTCGCTGTAATTTATGCCGATCGACATGAATATAGCGCTAATGAAGATGATTGCAGCTGTTATTGTGACTAAGTCAACCCCTACTCCAAATTTCTCGCTTTCTTTTGCCACAAGCAATGAAAACTCGCCGACAGATATCATTGCAATGCTCGAAAAGAACGGCTGCTCATTCTTGAAATTAGCCAGCAGGAATGTTAAAAAGCCGATAGCTATGAATCTTGAAACAAATACAGTTAATATCAAAGCGCCAATCAAAGCAAGGTTTGATTCAACAACTTTAAAATTGATTAATGTGCCCATGGATATGAAGAATATGGATGTGAAAATCAGCGCATAAGGGTGTGTTGCTTTTCCATATTCTTTTGCATTAGGCAATGAAGCAATTAAGCTGCCTGCCAAAAATGCGCCTGCTGACGGGGTTAATCCAAGATAAAATGCAAAGTAGCTGAATAGCGCCCCTATGCCCAATGAAAGAAATGTTAAGACAGATTCATCACTGTTGTTTTTTAGTATTATACTAACACCATACCTCAATGTTTTTATTACAATGTAATATGCAAATATCAGTATAGCGATTGAAAAAAGAATGTGTTCAAATGTTGATATTAGCCCAAGATTTGAATCTTTTACTCCAGAAAAAAATGTAAGCGCCAAAACAGCAATCACATCCTCTATTATAAGCACAGCAATGAGCAAAGGCACTTCTCTTCTGCTGAACATCTCCTTTTGCTCAAGAACCTTTACGACAACAATAGTGCTGCTAAAAGACAATATTACGCCAACAAATAATGCAACTTTTGTTCCGAATCCTAAAAGCAAAGTTGTTTCATAGCCAAAGAATAACACAATTGCAAATTTTAAAAGGCCTATAAGGATTGATCTTGCGCCTAGCTTCATTAGTTTTGATACATCAAACTCAAGGCCTATAATAAAAAGAATGAGTATTGCGCCAAAGTCTGCCATAATTCTAATCATATTTAGATCTTGAACAAGATTTAATGAATTTGGACCGATTATAGCACCCACTAATAATAAGCCAAACACAGCCGGCTGCTTAAACCTTGCCGCTATCATGCCGCCTATTATAGCGCACAAGAAAAGTATTCCTAAGCTAATAAGTTCTGTTGCCATAATATCCCAACGTTTTATCTGTTTATTAAATTACGTTTTTATCTATATTGGTATACAAAAATGTATATTAATATCTTAAAAGGGTAATAACTTATATTTAAAGATTTCGGTTTGATGTAGGCAAGATAAAGTAGGGTATAATTAGTTACTATATGGAAAATTAATGTACAAGTTCATAAAACCAAAACATTTATAAAGTAGGATAAATAGGATAGGTAGGATTCTTTAAAATGCCTAAAAAATATGTAACTAAGGAAAAAATCAGCATTACTTTAGACAAAGAATTAGTGAAACTTCTAAATGGGGAGTGTGAGGAAAGAACTATGAAACTCTCAAACTATATCCAAAAATTAATCAAAATAGGTTTGAAAGATGAAAAGAAGTAAAGCGCAAATAACATTATTTTTAGTACTAGGGGTAATCTTATTATTTGTAGTTGGAATCGGGATTTATTTTATTTCTAACTTACAAAAAGAAAAAATTGTGAAAAAATCTGAGAAAGCACAACAACTCAATCTTGAAACATTACCAATCAAGACATATATCGATGAATGTATAAGAAAAGTGGCAGTGGAATCAGCTTATGAATTTGGACAAAGACAGGGTTATTATGATGTTCCAAGCCCAAATCTTGACACTAATAGTTCTAATATAGCATATTATTACTTCAAAAGTAAAAATTTAGTGCCTCAAAGGCATATTTTAGAGAGAGAATTTTCAAAAATAGTTGAAGAAAACCTTTTGATTGATTGCACTGATTTCTCAATATTTGATAATCTAGGTTTTAACGTAGAATTTAGTGATGTAAATGCTACAGCTCAAATATTTGAAAACCAAATTATAATCAATGTTGATTATCCTTTATCTATTATCAAAGGTGCAACTATTAATTCTATAGACAAATTCACTTACACACTTCCGTTTAGGGTAGGGCATATTATTGATATTTCTAAAGAATTGGTTAATGCTCTTGTTGAAGAACCTTATGCATTAGACCTAACCTTATTGCTGAATCATGACGTTGACATTTCAGTCATTCATTATGACAACTGCAACGATGTTTACATAATTATTGATAATGAATCAAAAATGAATCCAAGTGATGATGATTATGTATTTACCTTTGCCGCTGGTTTCGAAGATAAATATTGCAACTTAAATGTTAGTTCTGAAATTGCAAAACTTGATATACATTATCCAGAAATTGAAAATAACAATCCAGTCCTTAAAGAAATTCCTTATTTGACAGCTAATATAAATCAAACATTTAGTTACAAATTAAATGCCTCTGACAAAGATAATGATATTTTGTTCTATCTTACAGAAAGGATTGTAAAAAACTATACAAATGTTTTAACTGGCTTAATCAAATTTACTCCAAAAGAGTCTGACATTGGAATCCATCTAATAAATGCTACAGTTGTCGATATTAAATCTGGCACAGATTCAAAACAATTTTACTTGGAAATAAAATGAGGAATAAAATTATCAGCATGTTTGTGATATATCTTTTGTTAGCTTATTCTATTAGTATTGGTGTTAATGCAGAGCCGCCTAAAAAAACTTCTGAATATCCGGAAAATGGAAAGGCAGAAGAGCAAGAAAAATGGATTTTGGAAAATCCAAATCTGTTTAGTCCTTCTAATCCAAGTCAAAAAGATGCTTTTAGAAGAGCTTATGAAAAAGGAAATGTAAAGTATCCGACCCATATAGAATCAGTTACTAATTATGTTTCTACTTTTAACAATGGAATCCCAAGTGGCTCTGATAGGAAAATTGCAAGTGAATATGTTTCTTATTTTATGAAGAAAACTGCTGATTTAAAAGAGGGAGATATCAAAATATTGGTTGATAGTCGTACACAAGCAGCAAATATTGTTACAAGTGATGGAGTAAGACATGACATACTACAATTAAGCAAAATTGAGGATTTAGTTGCAATAAAATCAAAAGAAGATGGAACTTTAGAGTTAATCACCAAAGATAAAGGAAATATTAATCTAAAAGGAACCTCAATTTCTGTCAATCAAAATAAAGAATTCGTAACTAGTAATGGCCAAACAATTAAATTTGAGAGTAATCAAGGAAAAGTAATAAACCTTGAGGTTGATGGAGGAAATTTAAAGGTTAGTTGCAAGATTGGATGTGTATTAAGCAAGGGCTATGCAACAATAGAATTAAGAGATGGTGGCTATTACAAAGACTTAGGTGGAAATAGGTATCAAGTCGAAGATGGAACTACAAAGCTTGGTCAAAATCAGCTTTCAGGAAAATATACTTTTGGCTTAAATATTGATAAAGATGGACACACTACACTTGATTTTACAAAAGCAGTTGAATTATCTAAATTTGGTAAAGCTGAAAATCTGAGAAATAGCTTCATGCATATTGAAGATCCTCAAGCTAATGATGGCAAGCTTCATTTTGGCAATGTTGATATCGCAACCGGAAGTGGACAAAAAGGAGTTGTAGCTTGCTTTGATTGCAAAGATAAAAATAATCTTGAAACATTTGACGGTTATGTTAAGTTTGAACCATTCAAAAACAGCAACTGCAATTCCGCTTCTTGTGAAACAGTCTATAAAGCTCAGATGAAAGGTTTAATAGCAGCAAGGTTTGAAAAAGATGCTTTTCATGAGGGCTTTGATAAAAATTTAGTTGTTTCTTATTATCCTAATGGAAAAGATGCCAGCAATACAGAGATGGGCATTTTTACTTTAGAAAGCTGTAAAGGATGTAAAGTTGGAACAGGAGAGATTGTTGGGGTACAAACTCTAAACAATAATTTCTTTCAAATAAACAACCAATATTATTCTGATGAAAAGCAAGAACCACAGTTAAGGTACGAGCAAATAAATGTAGCTAAGCAAGCTATTCCATACATTCAATTTGTTAAATTCAACAAAGAAGGGATTGCTTTTTTTGATAAAGATGTGTATAAAGACAGCAAATTGCTTGATACATTGCATACAGGAATTTACAAATCAGATATTCTAACTGGCCGTGATACAGGTGGTAAAAGTGTTGCAAAATATTTAGAAGAATTTTATTCAAAAGAATATAAGGATAATCCAATAGAAGTAGAAAATAGAGTTAAAGGTGTAGTAAAAGAAATTTCAAATCCACAAAACTTAAGAAATATTTATGTTATTGATAACACTGCCTTCAAATATGACAAAAATGGAAATAAGATTGATGTTCAAAATTTGTACATTACAACAAAAGATAATCAAGTAATTACAGACCAAATTGGAGCAGTTGAATCGGGAAAATATGCAGAATTCTTCAAAAGAGAGTCAACCAAAGAAATTGTCGGGTTATTGGATAGAAAAGGATTAATAGGAAAAGAAAGACAAGAAGAGTTTGAAAGATTAAGTCAGTTAAAGAACGATGAAATTTTCTTCAAGACCAGATTGCAATCTCTTTCTGCAATAATAGACAAAGGAAGAGAAATCCATGAAAGCAATGCTCCACTTTTTAGAGTTATAAAGGATGTTATTAATGCTCTCCCTGTAACAGAAGCTCAAATAAAAGAGGCGCAAAGATATATTGGTGATTATCAGTCTAAGTATGAAGGCTCTAAGAAAATTTTTGAAATGCGTTCGAATGGTTTAACTTTGGATGAGATTTACAAGAATAGCGGTAGCTCTCCACAAATAAAGGCGGCATTCCAAGAACCGTATTTAGTCCATAAATTAAACCAAGAGTTAATTCTAAAGACCGAACTTCAAATGCAAGAGAGAGAAGTTAGACCTGAGCAGAAAATAAATATTTACTATCTTGAAAATGGCGAACTAAAAACTAAATCTGCAAATTTCGGAGATGCTAACAGAGTATCTGCTTTAGATGCGTCCCAAGCATATTTGAAAGATACCAACACTTACTCTTCTGATACAAGATTAGCTTTTGATATATATGCTCAACAAATAGCTTCTGAATTGAGGTCTAAGGAAGAAACAGATGCATTCGAGAAATTTAAGCAAAATCTAATTAGCAACAGTAAAGCTGACGGTGTGCACTATAACAGGTACAAAGAGGGCTCTATTTTTGCGTATAGCAATGAAAAAGATTTTGCTGCAGATGGTGTCAAGCCTTCTAATTATGTGAAATTAGCAGATGGAAGATATTTTGTTGCTTCTCCTGAAATTATAAAAATGGTTAAAGATGGAAAAATAGACCCAAATGACCTGATTGAATTATCACAAATTAACCAGAAATATCAGCAAGATGAACGTGCCAAACAACTTAAGATGATTGTAGATGCTCTTATACCGAGCAATTCTGTGGAAGCTGCAGTTAATTTGGCTACTGGGTATGGTCCTCTGGTAAAAGGTGCTTTAGGTGTGTATAAAGCAAGGACTGTAATGAAAGCAGCACTTGCTGCTGCTGAGTTAACTGGGAATGTGGCGCTGGGTGGATTGATTGGAGTAACTCGAGGAGGAAGTACAACTCAAGAAGGAATTAAAGTTTTTAGAGCTATAGATAGTAAAGACCAACGCGCGGTAATTGGTGTAGGAACATACGTTGCTACCACAGAAAAAGAAGCAAGAAAATACGGTAGTGAAGTAAAAGAATTTGTCCTAGATCCTAATACCAAATTACTAGTTTTAGACAGTTCCAATGAAGTAAATTTTAGAAATGCTGTTATTCAAAATGTCGATAGAAAAAAATTTTTAAAGATGGAGAATGAATATGGGTTTGACAGAGCATTAGAAACAGCGACTTCAGACTATGCAAAAAACCTTGGCTATGACGGAATTGATGGAAGCCAGCTTGGTGCCGGAATAGTTGTTTATGATAGTCGATACCTCGTGGATGCGGCAGAAGCAAAAACGGTATCAAAAGGGCTTGTGAGTGGATCTAAAGAATTTTCAATATTGCCCGACATTGCCAAAAATAAAAATGTATTTGTTGAAATCGGAAGCGGTGATGGCTTAACGACAGTACTTGGGACTAAAAGATTTTATGATGACGATATTTATGTTGGCATTGAAATTAATGAAAGATTGGTTAAAGGTGCTCAACAACTTAACAGGCGAAAAGTAGCTGATGGAGAGAATATTTATTTTGTCGTAGGAGACGTTAGTAATCTCCAATTACCTGAGGGTTTTGCCAAAGAAGTATATCTCGGAAATCTTGTTGGGTATGGTATGACTCCCAGAGCATCTATTGATAAAATTATTGAGGAAGCAAAACGTATAGCCGGAAATGATGGGTTGATAGTGTTCAGAGAAACAAATACACCTCTTAATATTGATGAGTTTAAAAAACTGCTCGATGCTCATGGTATTTCCATACAGGAAATAACCTATCCCCACTCTCCGCAATGGAAAGAAAAAATTAGGCCATATGACAGGTTAGAGGCAGATAAGCCAGAAAGAGTGCCAGTAGATTCTTATCTTGTATTCGCTAAAGTAAAAAGAAAATAAAAAGACAAATTGATTTATCGAAGGGAAATAATAAACCGATACTGCAGATTAAAATTCTCAAGAAAAAGAAAATACATTTCAAATAAAATCTATGTATATTTAGCAGAAACTGGCATTGCACTTTGTGCGGTTGCATAATTTGTCTTTTCTTCTTTAATCTCCAAAAACTATTTAACCTACCAGCAATATTAACCGATCGTGACAGAGCAAAAATCATTTTGGAAGCCAGAGAAAATTAAAAATTTTCTTGGCCGCAAAAATTCAAAGAATTTTTTTCGGAAATATGAATTTTTAATTATTGCAGTAATTACTCTGCTATTTATCTATTCAATTGTTTTCTTTAACCAAAAAATAAACTTCTTATTGGGGAATGAGCTGATTGTTTACTTAATACCGCAGCAAAAATCTTTTTATATGCATTATGGCAATGTGAGCAAAGCTGAGTTTGATGTGTCAATTGATAATGCCGCTTATTGCAAAGCAGCATGCTCGTATTCATTTATTGACAGAAGCATAAATGATATTATTGACAAAGGAAAATTTGAGATTGAGAAAAAACAGCACTTCACAAAAAGCTATGAGCTGAGCGTCAAAAGACTGGGTTCTGGGCAGGACATTTACAGCTTTGATGTAAGCTGCCACAGCATACGCTCATCTTTATGCTTAACTAAAAGTCCTGAGACATCCAGGACATCTTTAGCAATAGTAAACTACGACCTTACTGAAACAGAAAAAGAACTAAAAAAATTTCTGAAACAAAATATTACAGGATTGCTGGAATTACTAAATGAAGTTAATCTCTTGCATCAGCAGTTAAACCAAAAATACTTTGAGCTGGGATTTAAAGCAAATTTGCAAAATTTATCAAAGGAGAAGATAGATATTGATGACGCACTTGATAAAACAAGGATTGCTGTGGAAAACCTCAGAAGTATTTGGTCAATTGAAAACTACATTAGATTAAACCAAATGTTTAATGGAAGTTTTTTCGATAATTTAACTAATATAAAAAATTCAATTGCAAATTTAGATAAAGATATAGATAATATTATAGATTTACATAATAGTTTATTGTTGCAATTGAATATTGTATCCAATAGCTTGAGGGAATTAAATAATTTTGCGAATATACTGGAAAATGAAGAGATTTTAAATAATTTTAATATTAATATAAAAAACTTTACAAATATTGCATCATCCTTAACAGAAAATAAATTTGAGAAGTATGCCAACATAATTGAAGGGCTTCTGAATATAACAAAATGGCAAAATTTGATAGTTCAGAAATCAAGAATCCCGGCAGCAACGATATTTTTCAATTCTGAATACCTTTTAAAGTACGAGAATGACTTATTGTGCAGCTTAAAACAGGATTGCAAGGAAGGCATATCAGTTAAAGAAATAGCAAAAAATAGTGAGGAATTTATTAAAAAATATCCTAATGCAACTCTTTTAAATCGAAGCTGCAATGCATTAAATGAGTTAAATCAAACATTTTCTATTATCAGAAGCGAAGCAATTAAAACTATTGAAAATAAAAGTTTAATATTCCCGTCAGATAGCACATTTTTAACATTAGCAACTAACTTTAAAGATAATGAGATTAGAAAAATCAACAATTCTTACATTGAATCATTCGAAAAAATAATTTTAGAGAATAAAACAAGCTCAGAAGTTATTAACATCACTAATTTGACTCTTCCAAAAAATAAAACAGAGATTATCCCGCTAAACTATGAAGAATCAATAAACATATCGCTGTACTTGCTTTCAAAAATAAACATTTCTGATGAAACATCAACATTGCTAAGTAAATGCTCAAAACCTGATAAAACAGCAGAAAAAATAAAATATTTTAATTTTCAGCCAATAAGCGCAAATGTAACATATAAAATTGTTTCAAGAATCGACACTAACTTGTCTGACAACCCCCCTATATGCTGCGTCTTCAATGACTGCAAGCCATGCTGCAGAGACGATTCATGCAAAAATGACCCAAAGACATTTCCTGTTATATTACTGCATGGGCACTCCTTAGCAAAAGACAACTCCCCGGAGTTCTCCTTGGATTCTTTTAACAAATTACAGTCAAAACTGCAGGAAGACGGTTACTTAAATGCAGGCATAGTTTCTTTATATTCAAAAAATGAGCCACCTCAGGAAGGTATATGGGGCTTATCAGGCAAGCCCATAACAGTAAAGGCAAGCTATTATTATGACGCTTTTAGGGAAGGGGAAAAATATATAATTGTTCCAACGAAGAGCGAAAACATAGACACTTACGCTTTAAGATTGCGTGATTTGATTGGGATAGTAAAACAAAGAACAAACAAGCCAAAAGTAAACATAATTGCCCATTCAATGGGCGGCTTAGTAGCCAGAAGATACATGCAGATTTTCGGTGAAGAGGATATTGGCAAATTAATCATGATAGCAACTCCAAATAAAGGCATTTCTGGCGCAATTAGCGATTATTGCGGATATATTGGAGAGAATAGGGAGTGCCAAGATATGCAGGAGAACAGCCTTTTTATAAATAAAGTGAATGACCCACTAAAACAGCCAAGCGAAGTTAAGCTTTATGCGATAATTGGGCAGGGCTGCCAAATGAAGCTTGGTGATGGGGATGGAATTGTTTTATCAGAAAATGCAAAATTGGAAAATGCAAAATTATATCCTGTCAATGGAACTTGTGGCGGATTATTTGGAGGGACTTTGCATACAGAAATTCTTGACATTGAAAAATATCCAAAGACTTATAATATAGTGACCAACATATTAAGAGAGTGACTTATTCCTTCTTCAAATAAACAGTCCTTGTTGGGAATGGAATGGTGATTCCTTCTCTTCTTAATGCGTTGTAAATTTCTTCTGTTGCAAGTGCCCTTGTGTCAAACTTTATATCAAATGTTTCAACCCAGAATAATGCCTTGAATTTAAGAGCGAAATCTGCCATTTCTGTCATTAAAACTTTTGGTGCAGGCTCTTTGATAACACCTGGAATTTTTCTTATTGTATCTAGGACAACTTTTCTAACCTTAGAAGCATCAGAACCATATTCAACACCAAATTCTATAGCAACTCTTACTGCTGGCTCAGGCTGCACAAAATTAAGAATTCTTGTGTCCGCAAGCTTTCCATTAGGTACTGTTATGAGCTCCCCGTCCCATGTTTTTATTTTGGTGCTTCTTAATCCAACATCAATGACAGTTCCCATTGTATCATTGTCAAGCTTTATCTTATCGCCGACCCTAACGCTTTTATCCAAGATAATCGACATTCCCCCAAATATGTTGCCAAGAGTGTTTTGCAGTGCAAACGCAATTGCAACTCCTGCAATGCCTAAACTTGTTAGCAAAGGTCCAATCTGAATGCCCCAAAGCGGCAGTATAAACAGCAATCCGATAATCGAGATAAAGATTCTTGAGAATCTGTGGAAAAGAGGGATTAGCTGGTCATCAACCAATGACTTAGTTCTTTCTGCTACCTTTTTAGCCCAATTATCGATGAATATGCCAAAAATCACTATTGCAATATAGGTAATTATAATTATAATAAGCGAGGTTATTGCGTTTTGAATTAGGTCTAGAATATTCTGCCTTATTCCAAGAGGAAAAAGTGCAAGCCTGAAACCAATAAGTAGCAAGATTATAGAAACTGGCTTGTTTGTTTTCCTTACAACCAAGTCATCAACTTCTGTTTTAGTTTTTCTGGTTAATTTAAGTATTATTTTTCTTGATACAATAACGACAAATTGAGATAGAGCATAAAATAGAATCAGCAAAGTCAGCGAATAAATGTATTTATTTTGCTGAATAACTGCGATAAATTGCTCATGTAACATCTTGTCAAAGATTATTTAATTTCAATTACTTGTATCGTACAGGAACATGGAAGTTTTTTAGAAGCTCTTTCAAGCGCTTGTTTTGCAACTTCAAGATTTGGTTTGTCAACGCTAACCTGGAATATAGTTTGTCCCTTTTTTATTCTTGCAGCAAGGCCTGTTGGCTTGCCAAAGGAATGAGCCATTCCTGAACTGAACCTGTCAGCGCCAGCTCCTGCAGCAAGAGCATGCTCTCTTAACACATGATATGGGTAAACTTTAACTTTCATGTGAAATCCGCTTAATCCAAGATAAGATTCAAGCAGTTTGTTCGATGTTTGCCTTGCGCTTTCCAATGCATTGTCTCTTATCTGAAGCTCAGATTTTGACAATAGGTTTAGTGTGTACCCAAAATTTTTACTCGCATCTCCTGTATCAAACCTCACAACCTTTGTATGTGGGGTCATTCTAATGTAGGATTTTGCCTTAAACTTTGACGTCCTCGTATAAGGCCTTTCAATCCTTCTGTATGCAATAAATTTCCTTAGCCGTGCCATTTTGACATGTAAAAATTTTATATTTTAGAATTTTTATTTCTTTATAAAGGTTGCTATCAACTTTTGCAAATTCGAAAGCTTCGAAAAAATTTGTTTTTTCGGGGCTTCCGAAAATCTTCGATTTTCGATTTTCGAAAGTTATTTAAATATGTAGTATAAATGAATAGATTATCACATTATTAATTGCTAGGAAAAGAGGTGAATTGATGCGATTTAATAAAAGGGCTTCTTTAGAAATTTCAATACAGGCAATTGTTATTGTTGTGCTTGCTATGACTCTTCTTGGGTTAGGATTGGGGTTTATAAAGAATATGTTTAGAAACATCGGTGATTTGTCATCAGCTACATTTGATAAGATTGCCGATCAGATGCAGAGGGACCTAGTAAATAGCAATCAAAAACTTGTTTTTTCACAAAGCAAAATATATGTCGAAAGAGGGAAGTCTATTTTACTGGGATGGGGTATAAAAAATGAAGGCAATTCAAAATTGTATTATTGGGCGCAATTCACTCCTATAAAATGCCCTCAGCCTCCTGGTTCTTCAGGTTCAGGTACTTGTCCAACTACAGCCATAATAAACAACAATTGGTTCACATTCAAATATGTCCCGAGTGCTTCTGCTACTAATGCTCCTTATTCCGTAGATGTTGCTAATCAGCAGGTAGAGCGAGTCGATCTCACAATTCCTAAGTCATCAGATGTTACCACAGGGTTGTATCTCTTTGAATTAGCAATTTATGAGGTTGGTAGCTCATCTAATAAGTATGCAACAACTGATATTTTTTTAACAGTAACTTAAAAATAACATGAAACGACGCCTATCAGAGCAGCAGGAATTTGAAATCATGAAGATTGTATTAGACAAATTCCTCTGGCTTGGATTTGGCATCATGGCTTTTGGCTTATATCAGATGTACAGCGTTGGAATTCAAATTGGATTGTCATGGATGATTGCTGGAGCTGTGATTTTGCTAATTTTCACTTGGATAATTGTTAAGGAGTATGAGATTATAAGATAAATTAATTCTGAGTTCTTTATTATTTATTTTGTATGGAATACAATCAACAATAAAAAATAAATACAAACAAAAACGAGAGCGACCTGTCGAAAATCAAAGATTTTCGAGCATGATCGAAAATGCGAAGCATTTATCGACATTTGAAAGTATTGTGTTGAAGGTAACTCGCTTCTAGTTGATTTAATGAATGTATAGGCGAGGCGTAAATTAGTGGTGTGGAATGCGAGAGCTCGCCTCTCGCTCGCTCAGCTACCCAATTTACGCCGAGCAGTAAAATTTGCGAACGAAGTGAGCGGATGAAATTTTAAGATTTAATCACTAAAAATAAATATGCAAAGTAGATTGATAATTCAAATTGTTCTCTTATAAAATGTCGAAAATTTTCCATCCAGTCTTTGACTTGTGGCTGGAAACCAATGAACTGGCAAATTATGGAAAATTTTCGAGCATCTCGGAAATCAAAGATTTCCGATGATCATCAAAAATGCATTGCATTTTTGAGATGCTCAAAAACCACCAATAATGTAGCTGAACATTAAGCTTCCGCTACATTCCACCAATCTGTGATTGGTGGTTTTTGACATTTTTCCAGCCCCATAGAAACCCTATCCGTCAATAATCCAGTTTTATCTCATAAATTAACATTTTTATCATTAACTTCATATCTTCCAATAATAAAACAATAAAATAAAAAAT
>JACPMP010000141.1 GCA_016185915.1 Candidatus Woesearchaeota archaeon | reverse complement strand
TTAATTATAACATTAGCGTCTATAAAATTAATCATCTTCTATTCCTTAATTCGTGACTCATTTTAATTATTTGATTTGTGGTATATTTTTTCCCTTCCACTATTTCATCTCCCCTCTTGAACATTTCTTCCATCGATGGTATCTCTTTAGTGTCTAAAACTCTTTTAAGTACTGAGTCATAGCTTTCACTTGGATATTCTTTGATTTGGTTCAATTTTCTCTTGGTATCTTCGTATAATTGAATTGTTGTTATTTTCATCTTGGCATCTTATCTATAGGTAGCTATAGGTTATATTTAAATGTTACGAAGAATTAATTTTTTAATCAAACATAAATAAATCTCACAACCGCTTTCTTAATTCCTTCCCCTTTTCAATCCCAATATCGAGCATCTTGTCTATCTCTTCAACTGTCAATGGAAAATCACCGCCTTTTTGCAGTGCGCATAAAGTGCCGTCTTCTATTGAGGAGACTGTAAGCCTTGAATCAATTGCCTTTTCTTCCTCTGTGTCAGGGTCAACAATGAATTTGTCGCCTATCTTAACAACGGTAACAGCAATTGGCATCTTTTCCAATAACAGTTTTTTGTCAGTTTTCACCTTGTAATCTATCTTTTCACCGTCAAAGCTTGGATATTTTGCATCTTTCAGTGCAGCCAAGGCAGCAAGCGAAGAGGCATCGAATAAGTTGCCTGCATCGTTTATTGGACATATGTCAATTATAACCATCCATACTTTCTCTCCTTTTTCAATGCACAATTTTTTAAAATCAATTGCTTTGCTCTCCCTTATGCCCCTGTCAACAACTCTTGCAAGCTCTATTGCTTGTATTCCCGGTGGACCAAGCTCAAATTCGGGGTTTGACAATGGCAATAATTCAGCTCCAACAATTATTGTGCCTTCATCTGGAGTGTCAGGATACGGCTCGCCAACTTCCATCTTAACCCCAACAAATACCTCTGTTTCACCAATCCGTACTCTTGCAGAGCCCTCTGCCGTCTTTAATGTTCCATATTCTACTTCTATCGGTTTTCTGTATTCTGTTGGCTTCCTTCCATCAAGCCGTGTCCCAGCATTCAATAGACTTATAATGTGACTTCTCAGTTCTCTGTACATTTCCCATCACCCTCATAATTTGATTATAGAGAACGAACTAAATATCCATAAATTATAGTCACTACGTTCCTAAGTTCCTCGTAGTAACTCGGAACAATTGTTTAGTTCGTTCTAATATAGCAAACGCACTTTATATTACGAAAATTTACTGCGTTTGCTATACGAAGCCACAACTATTACTAATAATTTTTGTGGCTGAGTATATTTTATTTTTGAATATTTTTAGTTAATGTTCAATAGCTAATGGATTATTCAATATTGGCTATTGTAATGTTTTTATTGATGTGAATTTGATTTCATTTTTGATATTATTTTTGTCTTTCATAGCATTATTCTATTTCTTCCATTAAATTTTATTCAATCAAAAATCACGCTTCTATCTCGTGATATTTTTCCTTCAGCGCCTTTTTTTGTATTTCATAAATATCGATTAGAACCTTTTTGCCCATTTCAAGAAGCTTCATTAATTCCTCTTTTTTGACTTCGCCGTCCATCTGAAGCAAGGTTATCTTCCCAGAGCCAGGCATCATTGCAATTGGAATGTCAGCAACATGCCCATCAGCATAGCTTTCTTCTGAGTAATCCAAATCTACCAATAATTTGTCAGCTACCTTCCCGACAGAAACAGCGCATACTAAATCCTTCATCTCAAGCCCTGCATCAGCTAATGCCATAGAAGCTGCACAAATGCCAGCGCATCTTGAGCCTGCCTCTGTCTGGGGCAATTCTATAAAAACATCAACAACAGAGTTTGGGTATTCCTCAAGATTTAAAACTGGAAGCAGCGCCTTCTCTGTCACCAAAGATATTTCTTTTGACCTTCGTGAGCCGCCTGGCCTTACCCTCTCACCAGAGCTTGAAAACGGCATCATGTTGTAGTTGCATCTTAATATTCCCTTCCGCGGGTCCTGTAAAAACTTTGGATGCAGATTTCTGGGTCCATACACAGCAGCATAAGCCCAGGTATTGCCTATCTTAAACATAGCCGAGCCGTCAGCCCTTTTTATAACTCCAACTTCTGCTTCAATTGGCCTTGTTTCATCAAAGCTGCGTCCATCAATTCTTTGCTTGTAAGTCATTTTAATCATCACCTTATATTGATTTTTTTATTTTTCAATTCAGTTTTTGTAATGTTTTATTTAATGTGAGATTGATGTTGATTTTAATATTATTTTTTCTTTCTCAATGCATTATTCTATTTTTTTAACAATAATTTAAATTTTTAAAATAAAATTCCTAATTCTTCTTGCCATTTTTCTCCAGATACTCCTTAATTTTGTCAGTCAATCCGCTTGTATGGCTTTCTTTTTCTATCTTCCTTATTGTTTGTATTGCAAGCAGCTCATTAATCGGCTCGCCATCAATCCATATCAATCCATTTTGCCCCACGACAATGTTGCATTTTGAAGCATCTTTAATCATCACAACCATTGAGCCCTGCTTCCCAATAATCCTGGGAACTTTGTTGGGATCGACCTCAATTATTCTTCCGCCTTTTAATTTTCTTAACCCAGGCCCCTTCATCGTGACATCAATCAACTTCTGGCTTGTGACATTCACAATTTTACATACAATGTAATCTCCCAAATCATAATATTGAGTTAGATTTGCCCCTCTGGCAATGAAATCAGAGGTTGCATCTTTCATTGACAGCATTGCAGAATATGCAGAATTTGTGTCGAGACGCCAGCCGTTAAAGCCAACATCAATAACCTTGCATATGATTGTGTCACCTGTTTTTGGACTATACCTTCCTGATAAGGGTATTAGTTTTATCGTCCTGCCGTCAATCATCGCCAATCCGAGCCTATTTGCAACAATCTTTTCTCCCTCTCTGTAAGTCCCAATTCCGGGCAGTACATCCATCCCAACTGCAAGTGTTTCGCCGGGAACCGATATAGCTTTGTCGTTAACCATTATTTTTGACATTTTTTATCCCACCTTGATTTTCAATTATTTTTATTTCTCAATATTTTTTATTCGATGTTGTTGTTAATGTGAATTTAATGCATTATGTTATGTTTTTTATCTTACACCACACATTAATTTTTATTTTTAAAAAATTATGAAAGTTTTTTATTATGTTTATTTTTAATTTTGATTGTTTTTATTGGATTTTTTCGTTATTGTAATCTTATGATTTTATTTTTAGTTAATGATTTCTCATTTTTGATTTTAAATTAGTCCTATTGGATTTTTTCATTGAATTAATTTTTATTTATTGCCATTTTCCATCACTTTACTTTCAATATCTTGCTCTCAACATTCCCATGGCATATCTTATTCAGCTTATCATAAAAATCATTTTCCATGCCGCCAGGCAATTCGACAACAGCGACCCAGTAACCGTTTGTCTGCCACTCTTCTCTTAAGATTGTGCTAAACGATTTCACGGTAGAGTAGCATTTCGGCGCAAACTCTGGTGGGATTTTGATTGCAATCTCCTTGACCTCAAACTTTATTGGAAGTATTGGCCTCAGCTTCTTCAACGCCTCATGAACCTGCTCCTGCACTGGCTTAAATTCATCAATATGAAACTTCGCCTCTACAAATGCATTTTCAATTCTTTGTGGCGGATGCGGCAGATGAGTTTTAGGGTCAACTCCGTTTCTGTGTATTATTGTGATAACCTGCTTTCTTTTCTCTTCCCTTAATTTTTCTCTATAGTCTTGAGTTAACTGTATTTCTCCTTTCTGTATAATTGTTTTTGCTATCTCCTCAACATCATTTGTTCCAAAAATCTGCTTCATTGCAGTTTCAGATGCCTCCAAGCCTTTTTTAGCGTCAGAAAAAACTTTCATAGCTGCAAGAATGTCGCGCATATCAATGCTTTTGCCTTCTCTCAATGCAAGAGCATTATTGCAATCAACAAGTATCTCAAAATTTTGCTCATGAATTTTTAATCTTGCGATTATAGCTTGATCGACTGTAACCATCGTCTCTCACATTATTTCTTAGCTGGTTTTTTCTCTTCTTTCAGCTCTGATGCTGTTTTTTCTATTCTTGATTTTATTATTCTTCTAAATTTTTTCTCTGCTATATTGATATATGCGGCGTCAATTCTTTCGACATTGAAGTTTTCTCCCAAAACTCTTTTTAAGGACTTTAGTGACAGCCTCAAACCATCTTCTATTGTCAGATTTGGCTTGTATTCGTTGTGCAGGATTTCCTCTACTTCAACTTCGCCTTCGCCAATTGCTGTTGCCCTGTACTGAAAATAAATTCCTATTGGGTCAGTTTCAAATAATCTCGGCGTGTGGTCATCAATGCCTGCTACTAATACGGATACTCCAAATGGCCTTAAGCCGCCGCTTTGAGTGCATAGCTGTTTTAATTCGCAAATGTCCTTTACAATCGTCAATGTATCTATCTGTGAGTCATAAGTTACCCTGTTTTGCTGCGCTCTTAATTGCGCCCTGTCAATAAGAACCCTTGCATCGCTTAAAATGCCAGAAGCAGTAGCGCCTATGTGCTCATCAATCTGCCATATCTTTTCAACAGATTCCGGCACAATCAAGGAATCAACCACTCTTTTGTCTGCCACTAATAAAACTCCATCTGAGCAGACCATTCCAATCGCTGTTGAGCCCTGCCTTACTGTTTTTTTAGCATATTCAACTTGCAATAGTCTTCCATCAGGGCTGAACATTGTTATTGCCCTGTCATATCCCATCAACTGATGCGGCATTGGTTGTTGCATATTTGTGACACCTCGTGTTTATTATTTTTTAATTATTTTTATTACTTTATTTTCATTGAAATTTTTGTGATGTTTTTATTGATGTGAAATTCCTGTTTTATTTTTATGTTCTGTATCTTACACAGCGCATTAAACATTCCTGCCATTAAACTTTTAATTTAATGATAACATTAAAATATTTTTTATTGCGTTATCTTAATGATTTTTCTTTAATGTGTCGAAAATACACCATCAGTTTATAACTAATGGACGTAAGTATTATGTACTTGCATAATATGGTGTATTTTCGAGCACGCTCAAAAACCACCGTCTATGTACGGGGTGGCTTTCAAGGACTACGCCAGTTCATGCTACCCGTCTGTGATGGGTGGTTTTTGACGTTTAACCGTTAATGGATTCTTAAATTAATGTTTTGCAATCCTTAAGTTTAATTTGAAGTTTTTAAGTATTTGCTTTCGGCTTTTTTCAAAATTCCTGAAACGCCTATACTTCTAAAAATAACCTCTTCATTATTAATTTTGTCAGCAAATGTTAAAGCTGCTTTTACAGCATCAACATGCTTGTGGCTGACTTTTACAATGCCTCTCTGAAGCTGTTGATCCCATTTATTGTTGAGTACGATTATGCCTGCTTTTGCAGCTCCTAATTGCCCAAGGAATTGCAGCGAGTGGTGCCATATAGCTTTTGAAACAAGCTCAGCTTCATTTATTTTTTCTTTTGAAATAACTTCAAAGACTAAATAACGCTTTTTTTCCCTTAAACTCGGTAAAACTGGCTTTAATTTCGTCTTTACCATCTCACAACATATATGAGAAGAAATATAATAACTCCTTTCTCTTCTCTCTGTTGATTCTTAGAATTGTCTAATAGTATTTAAAGCTTGCGTTTACTTGAAATTATTTAGTATTATGAAATTAAAGATTCAATCTGTCGCCTTTGATGCGACAAAAATTAGTCTCGGCGAAATTTTGATTGCCACTAAAATTTCGCTCGAATTTATTCATTAAATTAAAAATAATGAATAAATAGGTGAGCCCGAGTGATATGGCAAGAAAACGCCCGACATGCGAGTGAGCTCGTGAGAGCCACTCGCTCACATGTCACTCGAGCACAAGCTTTTGCCGAAGGCACGGATTGAATTATTAGATAAAAAGTGTCCAAGAATCAATGTCTTTTACTAACTTTCATGAGCTGAAGATTACATATAAAAATTCTATCCTGCCTTCTTTTTTAGAGAATTCAGCCTATTTCTTATCTTCTTTAAAACAGATTCCTTGTTTTTCGAGTTTAATAAGTCGTTTGCTAGCTTTTGGTCGCCAATAACCTCGCTTACCCACTTGCCAAAGTCATTCTTCTCACTGTTTACGTGATGATGAAAGGCTTCATCACTTATCTCTGGCAATGCATTTGCTAATTCATCCAGATTTTTTAATATAGGCCCATTATTGACCCAAAAGCATTGCTCAGGAGCAGCGTTACATAAGTATCTTTTTGCTTCGTCTTTAGTCACCATTTACATCACCTACATTAATTCCTTAACTAATCTTCGCAATACTGCTATTTGTGTTTCAAGTCTATTTTTAGCCCTGGATATGTCCTCTGCCAAGCTATGGTCATAAAAAACATCCTTGACCCAAGAGGCAAAGTCATTCTTGAATTCATTGGCATGATGCCTGAATATCTCTTCACTCATTGTTTCAAGAGCGTCTGCCAATTCAATGATGTTCTTCACTTTTCTTCCATCTGCAACAACAAAATGATGCTCTTCAGGAGCCTCTCCGAGAACCTTTTTTCTTATGATTACTTCAACTGACTGCAAGGGCTTTTTAGAATTGGATTTAACAGCACTTTCAAGTGTTTTTCTCACTCTTTTACCTCTTTTTTTAACCATACTATCACCACTTAAAGCAATATTTTCTTCCTTATTTTTATAGTTTGCGGTTTTTGGGTGCGTAATCATTTGATTTATCCTTCTTTCTGAATTTTGGTGCGTTTTGTTTGATTTATAAAGGAATATTTATAAATGATATAGGAAAACAAATGATAAATGCCAATACAACAACAAAAATTAAGAAGTGATAAGATTAATTACGAAACTATAGCTGAAAGATATTCTTGGATTACTCAACGAAATCAAAACATTGTATTAAGTCCAGACTGCGATGGATTCTTATGTGGGTTGTTATTTTCCAAATTTTTGAATTGGAAAATTGTTGGTTACTATGATGGAAAAATCTTGCTTCTGAAAAAGGGTTTAGAAGCTAATCAATGTATGTTCTTAGATGTAGATATTTTTAGACCTAATATAAAAAGTATAGGGCATCATATGGTGCTTTATAATAAAAATGAAGTTCCTTCCAATTGGAATAATTATTCTAATTGTATCCAATTAAACAATTTAAGAAATTTTGACTATAAACATGATTTTCAAAGAAAATATCCCTTTGGAACCATTCATTTTTTATTAGGATTACTTCAGAATCAAAAAATAATCAATTCTTTATCTTATAATGCTATGTATCCTTTACTCTTTGCTGATGGCTTATGGACTGTATTTTTCGACTATACTGAGAACTCTTTAGATTGGATTGATTTTCTTAAAATTAACGAAAATTCACATATTCTAAATTCTGTTTTTTGTGGAAGTCATAGTTTTTATGAAGTTATGCAAGGAATAAACTCTTATTTGAGAATAAGGGATTCATTTAATGCAGTAGGGGTGTATTTAAACGATATATTTCATTCAAAAGTAATTAAAAGGTCAGGACATAGATTAATAATCTCAAATACGAGAGGTGTTCCTGTAAATTTAATCCAAAATGGGATGTTTTTGATATACACCAAACTGAAAAAAATAGGATTCAAGGATTTATAGAGAAATTAGCAACTGACACGAAATGGAATTATCAAATTTCCAGTTGGAATTGGGATAAATTTAATTTATACAAATTCTCAAAAACAGATTTAAAAAGTAGAAATCTGAATCTAAATAATGATAACTTTCAAACAATTATAGGGCAGAATCCTATATCGTGGGCTATGGGTGGTCAATCAAATATGGAATATACTTTGGAAACTCCAGATAATTTACCCTAAAATTTTTAGTGGTGCATCTGTTCTCTTTAATCGTTCTTTAGCTAATTCACAGTACTCTTTGCTTATCTCAAATCCAATAAATTTTCTGCCTAGTTTTTTTGACATTACCGCAGTAGAGCCACTCCCCATAAAAGGGTCAAGTACAATTCCATCTGATGGGCAAAAGCATTGTATAAAATCATGAGGAATTGCATCAGGAAATGGTGCTGGATGTTTTCTTTTGATTGGGTCTTTGTCTCCAGCCATCAAATAATTCCATATTGTGCCCCTGCATTTCATGAGATTAATGGGTCTCGTTACTAATGGGTTTGTTCTTCCATCAGTTCTTCTACTTCCACTCCCAGTCATTACTTTGCCACCGTGTATTGAAGGCACTTTTAACGGTTCTTTATTGAAATATTGTGGTTTTTCTCCTTTTAAAAAGATAGGCATATATTCATGGTCTATTCTGAATCTTTGTTTCCACCATGCACCTTCTGAACCATGTTTTCTGTAAATAACTGTTTCAAATAATTTAAAGCCGATATTATCGCACCAATCCAATATGGTTCTAAAAGAAGTAAGTGATTTTCCGAAATTTCTGCTCTGGTCTTGTATGACCATTACAGCTATTCCACCTTCTTTCAATACTCTAAAAACTTCTTTTCCCGTTTCATGTAAATTAAAATTAAATCCATTATAAGTTCTAATGTTGTCATAAGGAGGTGAAGTGACCATAAGGTCTATAGAATTATCTGGCAATAATTCTTTCATTCCGTTTATACAATCCATGTAATGAATCTTATTTAACACGGATGGTTCTATTTTATTCATTTCTACCACCCTTTAAACTCAATTCTAATAATTTTAACCATCTATTAAAGTTATAATCGTTTATTCGTTCTGACTCTGTTTTTTGGGCAAAGTTTTTATATTTCATATCATTATTTTGCCCTTGAGGGCTGATTTGGTTTGACGCCATTTTAGTTCCTCCGACCTTGAGGCTCTTAACCAGCCTCTTGGTCAATTTTTATATTTTTAATTTTGGCTTAAATTCTTTGATAATGTTCTTAACTGCTTCCTCTTTCGTTATAAATCCTTTAAGTGCTTTATACACCTCAACTGTTTTATTTTCTTCCTCTGATAAATCAATTTGGAGCAAAACCATTTTATATTACCATATGTCTTAATATATTATAGTAAGATAATGTGATATATAAACCTTTCGTTTCTAATATGTTTTTGAACATTATTAGCAACAACATTTGTTTCATTATTTTTCTAGTTTGCAATTGCTGTTCTGGCTTACTTGCTCGAATGATAATTCACCTTCAATTCTATTTCCATCTGCAAATTCCCATGTAGGGTATGCATTTATCTTGGCATCAATGCAAGCCTGAGTTTGTCCGGCGCGATTTGGCAAAGAGCACTCGATATAATTGACGAATTTAAAGCTGTCTCCAAACATCTGCTTTTGGTTGACGCAATGAGGGCACCAGTAAGCGCCGTACATTTTCACCCCATTAGCGCTGAGGCATTTGGCAAATGAGTCGTACTGCGATGGTGCAGTTACAGAATTTCCTGAAGTGCTGCAGCCCATAATAATAAAGATTGCAATAATCAGAAGCACAGTTAAAGAAGATTTTTTTATTTTCATTTTTACCTAATAATATTTACTTCACCCAATTTATTGGCTTTAATCCTAAAATCGTTCAAAATGTTCATATATGTAATAAACGCCTCATAAGGGCTATCGTAGGGGTTAAAATATTTGTGCACATCGCCGTCATTAAACCATTTTGTGCACATATAATAGAAATGGTCGCTTGTCTGCAGTTTTCTCCATTCATCAATCAAGGCATAGTTTTTTGACAATTTAACAGAGGGCTCTAAAAGATAGATTTCCTTTATCGCTTCCTGCTGCATCTTATTGCCGAGCCACGCACTAAGGTCTCTCTCAATATCCGCCCAACTAACATAATGTGGAAAATCAAGTTCAGCAACAGCGTCATACATATTTATTGCCTCACTTGGCGTGATGAAATCATTGTCCTTATGCTTTAATATCTCAGACGGCAAATGCTTTAAAAATTCAAAAATACCCTTGTCTTCCCATTGATGCTCGCCAAAGGTTTCATAATCCATAAACAAATTCACAATATTTCCATTTCCATTAATTTTGCTAACCCATTGCGCATATTTTGGAGCTGTCAGCGGAAATTCTTTCCAGCTTTTTTCCGAGAATCTGAATGCTATGTCATCAGATAATCTGTAATTTTTCAAAAGCAATTTGATGTTCTTCAAGCCCTTAGGTTTGTACAAAAAATTAGGGCTTCTCCATTGCAAAATATGGTCTGCCCCTTCTGCGATAATTCCTTTGTAACCCATTTTTTCAACAAAGCTGGCAATTTCATTGTTATAGACAAGCTCAGTGTTCCTAAAGACTTTCGGCTTAAAATTGAATAATTGCTTTATTTTTTTGTTGTGAAGCTCAACCTGCTCTTTGAACTCGTCTTTCGAGTATAAATACGAGATTGTATGATGGTAAGTCTCATCCAAAATTTCAACACAGCCAGTGTCAGCAAGCTCCTTAAAACTGTCAATAACTTCTGGCGCATATTTTTCCAACTGCTCAAGCACAATTCCGGTCATGCTGTAAGCAACCTTAAACCTGCCATCAGTTCTATTGATTAAATCGAGAATAATCCTGTTAGTTGGGAGATAACACTTATGCGTTACTTTTTTAATTATTGCTTCATTCTTATGCTCGTCAAAATAGCCATTATGGTGCCCGATTTCAAAGACAGAATACTTTCTAAGCCGAGGCGGCTGATGAACTTGGAAATAAAAGCATACGCTTACCATTTTTGTAAATTTTTAGATTTTTTAAATTTTAATATTCAATCCGCTCGCTATCGCTCGCAATATTTACTGCTCGTTGTCCCTGTTTTGCCACATCGGGACAACTCGCCAATAAATTGTGATGTTTCGAGGCGAAATTTTATTGGCAATAAAAAATTTCGCCGAGTGTAAATTTTGTCCAAAGGACGGATTGAATTATTTGATTTTGATGATTATCCCTTATTTTGATTGTCAATTTCTATCTTATATTTAACCTTTATTGATTAATTCACTATAAACTTCAATGCATTTTTCCGCCGGAACATCCCAATTAAGTTTTTCAACTTCAAAATATGCATTTTCTTTGAGGGTTTCCTGCAATGGCTTGTACCTCAAAAGCGAAATTATCTTGTTGCTTAACTCGTTGACATCCCAAAAGTCAACTTTAAGGCAATGCTTTATTACTTCAGAAACACCGCTCTGCTTTGAAACAATCACAGGTGCTTTGTTCTTCATTGCCTCCAGCGCAGTTATTCCGAACGGCTCTGAAACGCTTGGCATCGCATAAACATCAGCCATTTTGTACGCGCGATCAACATCATCTTGGGTTAAGAATCCCGCAAACAAAACTTTGTCTGCAATGCCCAATTCTGCTGCTTTCTCAATTATAAATGGCTCCATATCTCCAGAACCTGCAACTATAAACTTGACATTTTTTTCTTGCTCCAAAACTTTTTTTGCAGCATAAACAAAATAATCTGGTCCTTTCTGCAGTGTTATCCTGCCCAAAAATAGCACTATTTTGTCTGTTTTTTTAATTTCAAAATTTTCAATGTGGTAATGCTGCGAAAAATCAACTGCATTATGCACTACTTGTATTTTTTCTGACGGTACTCCATAATGCTCCATAACCTTATTTTTGGTAAAGTTGCTGACGGCAATAATCTTATCGGCTTTATGCATTCCATGCCTTTCCAAATCATAGACATATTGATTGACTTGATGTCCGCCAGTTCTGTCAAGCTCGGTTGCGTGGACATGCAGCACCAATGGCTTGTTTTTCTTTTTCTTTGCGCGTATTCCGGCACCAAACGTCATCCAGTCATGGCAATGTATAATGTCAAAATCCTCTTCTTCTGCAATTTTTTCAGCTGCAAGCGTGTAACGATAAACCTCGTCAAACAATGTAGAGCCGTACATTCTCGGGCTTGGTTTTTTGTCCAGTGATTTTTTGTACTCCTGCGAACTCATGTATGGCTGCAAGGCAGAGGCAATTTTTTTGATTTTGATATTGCTTGCAGACACTAACTTCAGGAAATTTGCATTATCAGCATCAAAGGAATAGGGCAATACAAAAGTTATCCCTATTCCCTTCTTGCTGAGCCCTTTGGTTAATCCGTAGCATGCTGTTCCTAATCCGCCGCTGCTTAATGGGGGGAATTCCCACCCAAACATCAACACTTTCATGGGTTTTGCTCACCATTAATTTTGATTATTTTATAATCGGATATACTAACTTTTTTTGACACATTTCTTCTCAGATAATCCTTGCCAAAAGCAGTTAATTCAAATATCCTGACATAAGCAGAGCTAAATGCCTCTCGAACCCAGCCCTTGCCAATTAAATAAATTAGATGGCGCTCAACAGTTTTCCAGTTAATTTGAGTTTCGCTAGAAATCTGGTTGATGGTTTTCTGGCCTGAAGCAAGCGATAGAAGAATGGAGTTTCTTATCTCAACAAACGTCCTTTTTAAGATAAAGCCATTGCTAATTAATACCACCCTTTTATTATAATACTATTAAGCTATGATTGTTTTAGTTAGAACATAGTAATATAAAAAGTTATTGTTTAAACTTAAATATTTCCTTTTCAGTGGTATCAAAGATTTATATATCGCAAACTAAATTAGATTATTCGATGGAGAAAAAAGCAGACATTTTATTTGAGGTTTCTTGGGAGGTATGCAATAAAGTAGGCGGAATTTATACAGTTGTAAAGT
>JACPMP010000152.1 GCA_016185915.1 Candidatus Woesearchaeota archaeon | reverse complement strand
TTGGCTCTGAGCAGATTAAGAAAATCTGCAATCTTGAAATCATCAGAAAACACCTAGTTACTTAGTTGGGGGACTATAATGCGTCAGGAAAGAAACAAAAGGGAAAACAGAAAGAATAAATGTGTCAGAACAAAAGAAAGAACTAGATTGTTATTGAAGAATAATTGTATTTAATGATGATTACTTCTCCTTTTTCTTCAACTTCTCCTTCACTTTCTCAACCAATTTCTTGCTGTGTTTTTTAATATGCGCATGCGTTCTTGTAACTGCGCTTTTTATGTATGGGCTCCAATAGCCAAGCCCCGTTTTTGGTCCCTCAATTCTGCCCCACCACTTTTCAAAGAACATAACGTGCTCTATCCTGTATTTTGGCGGCGGAGTTGGAGTTTCATCAGCATAGCCAATTGTAATGACGGCTTGTACATTTACATGCTCTGGAAGATTGCAAAGCCGCCTTATCTCTTCCTCGTCGAAAGCACCTACCCAACAAGAGCCAAGACCAAGGGAATGTGCCGTAAGCAGCATATTTTCAATTGCAGCAGCAGCTCCTTGAATTGTATAAAGCCGAACACCTCTGGTGCCATAGTATCTCTCTGCTTTTTCTGGCTCGCCAACAACTACAATGTGAATAGGGGCATCCTGCATCCAATATTGCTGAACACATGCTTCTGCAATTGCCCTTCTCTTGTCTTCATTTTTCACAACAATAAACTTGACATTAAAAATATTGCCTGCAAAAGGAGCATACTTCCCAGCCTGCAGTATCTCAACAACATTGTCCCATGGCACAGGATTATCTTTATATTTTCTTATAGACCTTCTTGTCCTGATGCAGTCGAAAATGCTCATTTCGTGCCTTGAATGGACATGATGCTCACCTTCCATAAGCAACTCATTAATTAGGGGATTTAAATAGTTAACTAAAACAACGGTTTCGTCCGTTGACACCGACAAACTTTTTGCGAAAAAGTTTGAACAAAAATTGTGCCATCTTCAATGGCACTTTTTCAAAAAACTTAATAAACAATAAAAAATATCTTTGTATTATGGAATACTCAAAGCTTGTTGAGCTTTACGAGCAGTTAAACAAAACAACAAAAAGACTGGAGAAAACCCATATTATATCAGAGTTCTTAAAAGATGTTGGTGTTGATGATATCGAGCATGTAATGCTTCTTCTAGAAGGAAGAGTTTTTCCAAATTATGATTCAAGAGAAATCGGAGTTGCTTCTCGCTTGATGCTCAAATCATTAAGTGTTGCAACCGGCATTGGTGTTGATAAAATAGAAAATGAGTGGAAAAGGCAAGGCGACCTTGGTTTAGTGGCTGAAACTCTTGTAAAAACAAAAAAACAAGCAACCTTGCATTCAACGAAATTAACTGTAAAAAAGGTTTTTGATAATATAAGAAAATTAGCGGAACTCGAAGGAGAAGGCACCGTTGAGAGAAAAACACAATTAATAGCTGAACTTCTTACATCAGCAAAGCCCGTTGAATCTAAGTACATTGTAAAGACAATTTTGGGAGAAATGCGAATTGGAGTAGGGGGAGGGGCAATGCGAGATGCAATAACGTGGGCTTTTTTTGGAAGCAAAATAGGAATAAAATATACAAAAGAAGAAAATGATATACAAGTTGAAGACAGAGAAGTGTACAATAAATACCTCGATGCAGTTCAAAGCGCCTATGATGTTACAAATGAATTTGCATTGGTAGCAAAAGCTGCTAAATCAAAAGGGCTGGAAGGATTAGAAAATATTGGAATGAAAGTTGGCGTTCCAATTAAGGTTATGCTGGCATTAAAAGTTGATGCAATTGAAGAAGCATTTGAAACTGTAGGCAAGCCAGCTGCAATAGAATTTAAATATGACGGCTTTAGAATTCAGGGGCACAAAGACGAAAAAGGAGATATCAAGCTTTTTACCAGAAGATTAGAGGATGTCACAAAACAATTTCCCGATGTTGTTGAGTTTGTAAAGAAAAATGTTAAGGGAAAAAGCTTTATCATAGATTCTGAAGCAGTTGGCTATGATAAAAAAACTGGAAAATATCTTCCATTCCAGAATATTTCGCAAAGGATTAAAAGAAAGTATGACATTGACAAAATCTCGCATGATTTTCCTGTTGAACTAAATGTTTTTGACATAATTTATTACGAAGGTAAAAATTTAATCAATGAAGAGTTTGAGAAAAGAAGAAAATTATTGGAGAAGATAATAAAGCAAGAAACAAAAAAGATTGTGCTTTCAAAAAGCAAAAAAGTTTCTGAGAAAAAAGATGTGGAGAAGTTCTTCAAAGAAGCTGTTGATTCTGGAAACGAGGGCTTGATGTTCAAAGCTTTAAATGCGCCCTACAAGCCAGGCGCCAGAGTCGGCTACATGATAAAGTTTAAGAGCATGATGGAGACTTTGGATTTGGTGATTGTAGGAGCTGAATGGGGTGAAGGCAAGCGCTCAAAATGGCTGAGCAGCTACACAATTGCGTGTCTTGACGAGAATAACGATTTTGTTGGGATTGGCAAGGCAAGCACTGGATTGAAAGAAAAAGAAGAAGAGGGCTTGAGTTTTGTGGAGATGACAAGATTGTTAAAACCTTTAATTATTTCTGAGAAAGGAAAAGAGGTTAGGATAAAGCCGAAGATTGTGATTGAAGTGGGATATGATGAGATACAGAAATCACCGACTTATGAAAGCGGATTTGCGCTGAGATTTCCCAGAATCGAAAAACTAAGGGATGATAAAGGAACGGATGAAGCATCAACTCTTGATTATGTGAAGAAATTGTATAATGGGCAGAAGAAGAGTTGAAAAGTACACCATTTATCAAACTTTACGATAATTTTTAAATAGTTACGTTTTTATTGAGGTTGTAAAATGAAATTATACATAGAATCGTCAGTAATAAACTTTGCATTTGCTGCCGATGACTTGAATAGGGTTCAAATAACTCAAAAATTTTTTGAAGTTGATATTAAAAAACATGAACCTTTTATTTCAGAACTGGTATTGGAAGAGATTGAAAAAACACCAGGCCCAAAAAGAGAAAAAATGTCTAATTTTGTGCTTAGCCACGGCTTCAGAGTATTGCCCAACAGCGAAGAAGCTGAAAAACTTGCATCCAAATACGTTAAAGCTGGCTTAATTCCAGAAAAATATTTAAATGACGCTATCCATATAGCATTGGCTTCTGTCAATAAGATAGAAGTCTTAGTGAGTTGGAACATGGAGCACATAGTCAAGCTCAAAACAATAGTTGGCGTTAATAAGATCAACAAGGAAGAAGGGTATGCCAACATATTAATAAACACTCCAGAGGAGGTATTAGAATGAAAACATCAAAGACAATGGATGAGCTGCACAATATCAGAGAAGAAATGTCTAAGATGACAGAAGAAGAAAAAACCGAATTGCTAAATTCCGTTAGAGAAAAGTACAAAAGCTTAATTTATGAAAAAGATTTAATTAAGAAATAATTCAAAATATTCTCTATGCTTTTCTACATTCGCATAAAGTTTCTTATCTATTTCAGACATTGGAGAATTCTCTCTTTTGGCCATAAGCTTTAAAAATTTCCTTGCTTCCTCCCCTCTTAAAGTTGGGGTTGCCCTTATTGGTTTTGCCATGTTATTATTATCATAATAATGGCTTATATAAAAATTTATAGATACTACTTATACTAATAATATATTTACTATATTGAAAATAAATTAAGTGATAAATTTTTATAGAGATCCCTAGATTACAAATAAAAAATTAATAGTGAATATAAGAAGACTTAATCGTCAACGTATGTGGTATTGCGATTAAACGAATGTCAACGAACTAAAGAGTTTTTTCTGAGCAAATTAGTCCAGAATCTTATGTCCCTTTTTAGTGCATTGTGAATGTGATTATCCGCAATTATGTGTAAAATAAAACACAAAAGACCTATGAGGAATATTGCAAAAGAGGTAAAAAACCACAATATAAAAGAAGTGAATACTCCAAAAGTGAAAGTATGAGGGAACTTTCTGTGTTGTTTACTATCTTCAGCAACTACATTATGATAATAACCCAAGATTAAAGCAACCGCAATTTGAAGCAGTCCTACTAAGATATTTGCACTAAATAGATTTGATATCCCAAACAAACCAAGTACAATATAAAAAATAAAAAATGTTTTACTCATTTTGGATTTTGCATTATCGATATCTGGAAGATTGCTAAATATATAAACTGCAATAATTAAATGCACTAAGTTCAGATTTAGAATATTCCACCCAAATAGGAAATATAATAAAATAAAGATTACTCCAAGGATTACAACATTTAACACTAAATGTGACTTGCTATTCATTAACGATAGTAATAGAATGATAAATATTTAATTGTTTGCCCTGAAAAAATTGCATATAACAACCTTTAAATACCCTCTTCTAATACTGTTTCTAAAATGATTGTCGGCTTTGGTTTTACAAAATTAAGCGCTGAAAAGAAAGAAGCAGCAAAAGGAAAGATTGACATAAACAATAACGTTAGCATTAAAGATGTTCAAGAAGATAGTTTTTCTATGGGAAAGGACACCCAAAATGTTATAAAATTTATATTTGAATTTACATCAAAATATGAGCCGAATGTAGGCACAATTCTTTTTGAAGGCGAGCTTTTGTATATGGAAGAGCAGAAAAAAAACAAGGAAATCTTGAATTCTTGGAAAAAGGACAAGAAAATTCCAAAAGAGCTGATGGCGGGCTTGCTGAACACAATCCTTACAAAATGCAATGTGCAGGCTTTGATATTAAGCCAGCAAGTCAATTTGCCGCCGCCAATTCCATTGCCAAAAGTGCAGATGGCAGAGCAAACTGAGAAAAATTATATAGGGTAAATTAAATGGTCAAAGCAGGTGACATATCAGAAGAATTTGAAGATATTGAAAAAAGAGAATTACAAATATATGTTTTAGCTAAAGGAATTCTCAATCAAATTCAGGAATTAAAACTAATCTTATCTGGCAGGATTAAAGTAAGCCCTGAGTCAGAGCCACAGCCTATTAAAAGATTAGATTTAATGGCCCAGAGTTTTCAAGAAATACTTGCACTAACAAATAGTGCATTTCGTGATGCAAAAAAAGGTGAAAAGATATCTAAAAGATGTAATCAAGAATTAAGAGGAGTGGTCACAGATCTTCAATGGTTACAACAAAGTATGCTGGAAGACAGAGATAGGGAAAGATTCCAACCGGTTTTAGGACTTCTTGAAAAAGAGATTGGATTAATGTGAAATTTTTTTGATACAAATCAATCAAAACCTTTATAAAACACTATGTCTATCTTCTAATCAATACAAAATGGTAGAGAAAGAACTCAAATTAAAGGTTGCAGAAGCAATACAAGCTGATGTAAACAAAGGTAAAGTCACTATCGTTCCTGACCTTTATTTACGTTTGAAGATGGAGGTAAATAATGGTTGATAAAGAATTAAAACTTAAAGTGGCAGAAGCCATTCAAGATGACGTAAATAAAGGAATTGTTAGAATAGATTCTGGCTACTTGGCTGAAGTTGACATAAAGCCAGGCGACATAGTAGAAATAGAAGGTGAAAGAAAAACAGTTGCAATTGCCGACAGGTCATATCCTGGCGATATTGGATTGAACATAATCAGGATGGACGGTATAATAAGAAAGAATGCAAAAACAGGAATAGGTGAAATTGTAAAGATTAGAAAAGCGCTTGTAAAAGAAGCAAAAAAAGTTATCATAGCGCCTGCAAGAAAAGGCATTGTTATCAGGGCCTCTCCAGAAATTTTCAAACAGGGTTTGCTTGGCAGAGCAGTTGTGAGAGGCGACATAGTTTCTTTGGGAGGAGCAAGAAGAAGAAAAACAACGATGATGAACAATCCATTCTTTGATGAAGATATTTTCAGCATCTTAGATGAAAGCATGATGGGAATTGGCTTTGGTGACATTAAGTTTGTTGTTGTTGACACAAACCCAAAACAAGCAGTAATAATTTTAGATTCAACAGAAATTGAATTTCGCTCAGAGGCAGTTGAGATTGAAGAAGAGCGAGTTCCAGACATTACTTATGAAGATGTTGGCGGTTTAGAGGATGAAATAAAGAAAGTAAGGGAAATGGTTGAGCTGCCACTAAAGCATCCAGAAATATTTGAAAGATTAGGAATTGAAGCTCCAAAAGGGGTTTTGCTGCATGGGCCTCCTGGAACTGGAAAAACTTTGCTGGCTAAGGCAGTCGCTAATGAAACAAATTCTCATTTTATTTTGATAAATGGGCCTGAGATAATGTGTGTTGATGGCAATACAAAAATATTGACAAACCCAAAAGGCTCCATAAAAGCTAAAGATATATTTGATGATGCAGAAAAAGATGGCAAATTAGAAGGAGATAAAATTCGAGTTATTGAATTAAAAAATCCAATATCTACATTTGGCGTGGACAAAGAAGGGAAAATCACGAAAGCTAAAATAACCCACGTTACAAAATTAAAATCACCTTCTTATGAAGTGAGATTAAGTGATGGGAATAGTTTAATTGCGTCTAACAATCAGCCATTTTTGGTTTATGAAAATGGGAACTTGGTATGGAAAAGATTAGAAAATTTAAAAGAAGGTGACCTTGTTGCAAAATTAAATGAAATTAAAGTGGATAAAAAGAGCTATAAGATTGATTTCTCAACTAAGGGCTTGATAGAGAAAAATGGCTTTTGCACAATCAAGAGCAGGAATTTATCAAGAAGCAACTGGATAAGATTGCCGAAGGAAACATCAAACGAATTAATGGAATTCTTAGGCTTAGTCATGTCTGATGGTAACCTAGACAAGAAGAGAGAAGCCATCACTTTTTCAAACAATGAAGAATCATTAAGAAGCAGGTTTAAGGAATTAGTAAAAAATATATTTGGGCTTGATAATCTAAAGGAATATAAAGATGGAAGAGTTGTTATTTATTCAAAATTATTGTCAGAATATACAAGTAATTTAGGCATTGATGCAGGCAAAAAGGAAAGTAAAATTCCTTCTTATATGTTTAAATTGCCAAAAAAAGAAATTGAATCTTTTGTAAAGGGTTATTTTGATGGGGATGGGTGCGTAGCGTTAACACCATTCAGAACAAAAGAAGGTAAAAAATCTATTTATCCTA
>JACPMP010000151.1 GCA_016185915.1 Candidatus Woesearchaeota archaeon | reverse complement strand
TGTGAAATCACATTTAACCACATAAGGTGTCAGAAATCTTCGATTTCTGGACCTCCCAAAAATTTTCAATTTTTGATAGGTGATGAAAATGCCAAATGTAACGTTATCAATACCAGAAGAACTGCATGAAAAGATGAAAAGGCACTCTGAAATAAGATGGAGTGAAGTAGTCAGGAAATCTATCTCTGAGAAGATAGAAGATTTAGAGGTAATGGATAAACTAACAAAGAGAAGCAAGCTAACACAAGCAGATGTAGATGCGATAGCCAGCAAGATAAACAGAGAAGTCTTTGGAGATTTAAACAAAAGATGAAAATTATTGTAGATGTGAACATCATCTTGTCTGCTCTGATTCGTGATTCAACAACCAGAAAGATAATTTTAAATTCTGAGTTTGATTTATACTTTCCAGAGCCCTCTTTGCACAAGATAAGGAAATACAAAAATTACATTCTAGAAAAATCTGGACTTTCGGAGGAAGAATACAATAAATTAATGGCAACTTTGTTTAAATATGTCAGATTAGTGCCTACCGAAGAAATTGAGAAGAATTGGAGTGAAGCAAAGAAGATAATGGAACATATCGATAAAGAAGATGTTATTTTTATTGCGACAGCACTGGGTATTATCGATTCGGTAATTTGGTCGGATGACGGGCATTTTGAGAAGCAGGATAAAGTGAAAGTGGTGAAGACGGAAGATATGGTTTAATTAACTAATTTCAAAAGAATTAATCATTTCTTGAGCAGTTTCCAATAATGTATTGTATCTGTCCTGCTCTGCAGTATAGGCAATCATGTACATTTTATTATTTTTTATTGTCCAAACATACATAGCCTTAACATTAAAGTTTCCGTCCTTATAAGCAATGATTAAATTCTTTGCGGGACTGCCAGCTAATGTGGTTTTACTAGATTCAATAACTGTTGTATCAGGAAATTCCTCCGTCTGAAGTTCTAATGTCCTTTTAGCATATTCATCCAAAGGTATTGGGTTTTCGAAAACACCAGGCGTTATTATTACACCCTCATTAGGATAATCCTCATTGATTTTATTTTTCGGATGAAAAAAGTAACTGATTTCTCCAAGCACATCATCTTTTACCCAATCGGCAGGATATTTAATTTTTATACCATCGGATGGATTTTCGTAAATTAGAAAATTTGATTTAACAGATTCTTTTGGTTTCTGAACAGTTTTGTCTATTTGGTTGCCTATTAGAGATTTACTATGCTGATTACTTTTTTGAGTGCATCCAATCAAGATAAAAATAAATAAAAAAACTAAGAATAGTTTTATAGAATAATACTTTCTTCTTTTAGTTAATTCCATTATAAATTATGTCTTTAAACACGCAATATAAAAATATTTCTAAAAAATTTCGTCCAATGGCCCACATTATTTACACTCAAACCCCTTTATCACTCTTTGCCCTGTCAAAAATTCCAAAACTATGATTTCCGCTTAAAATCTCATTTGTTGGGAGTCTTTACTCCTGCTCCTTTAAAACCATTTGCTTCTCATACTTTAAAATCGGTTTCCTCGCAGCCAATACCCCATCTAATCTAGAAACAGGTGTTGTTAAAGGAGCTGATTTTAGAATTTCAGGATCAGTAATGGCCTCTTCCTTAATCTTAATCATGACTTCGGCAAAAGTGTCAAGCATTTCCTTGCTCTCTGTTTCTGTCGGCTCTATCATGATTGCTCCAGGCACAATAATAGGGAAATATATTGTCGGAGCATAAAATCCAAAGTCAAGCAATCTTTTTGCAACATCGCTTGTTGTCACGCCATTGCTCAAATTTTTGTCAGTCAAAACAAATTCGTGCTGGCATGTCCTGTCATAAGGCAAATGGTAATGTTTTTTTAATATAGCAAGCAGATAATTTGCATTCAAAACAGCATTTTCTCCAACTGCCCTTATCCCTTCATAGCCATTTGACCTTATGTAAGTGTATGCTCTCACAAGTATTCCAAAATTGCCATAAAAAGCCCTTACCCTTCCAATTGAATCTGGAAAATTGTAATTTAGTTTGTATTTCTTATCAACAAACTCGACTCTTGGCACAGGCAAAAATTTCTCCAGATGCTTTTTTACTCCAACCGGTCCTGCTCCTGGTCCTCCCCCGCCATGAGGAGTTGAAAAGCTCTTGTGCAGGTTGCTGTGCAAAATGTCAACACCAAAATCGCCTGGCCTTGCAATGCCAAGCATTGCATTTAAATTAGCGCCATCCATATAAACCAAGCTGCCATTGTCATGCATTATTTTTGCTATATCTAGGATTTTTGTCTCAAACAATCCCAAAGTGTTTGGATTGGTTATCATTATGGCGGCAACATCATCGTTCAGCTTTGATTTCAAATCATCAATGTCAATTTCTCCCTCATCATCGCTTTTGATTTCTGTACATTCAAAGCCGCACAAAGTTACAGAAGCTGGATTTGTCCCATGAGCAGAATCAGGAATCAAGACTTTTGACCTTTTTTCATTAATGCTCTCAAAATACTTTTTCACAATCATTATTCCTGTCAATTCGCCATGTGAGCCAGCAGCGGGCTGCAAAGTAAATGCATCCATTCCGGTTATCTCTTTTAAATATTGTTGCAGTTCATACATCAACTGCAAAGCGCCTTGTGAGAATTCTTCTGGAACGTAAGGATGTAGTTGCGAAAATCCCTCTAATCTTGCAGTATCTTCATTTATTTTTGGATTGTATTTCATTGTGCAGCTTCCTAATGGATAAAAGCCGTTGTCAACGCCAAAATTCCTTCTTGACAATGCAGTATAGTGCCTTATGACGTCCAATTCACTAACTTCTGGAAGTTCAAGTTCTTGCCTCACATATTCTTCTGGAATTAAATTTGCTTGCAGAGGAACATCTAATTTTGGCAGCTCAACAGCTTTTCTCCCTCTCACGCTTTTCTCAAATATTAGTTTCATTTTATTAATTTGAAAATATTTTTTACTTTTTAATTTTAAATTTTTATTGATTTTAATTTTTATGTTGAATATTATTTTATTGCACCCCTAATACACTCACCAATTTATCAATCTGCTCCTTTGTATGCATCTCAGTCACGCAAAAAAGCATTCTGTTTTTTTGC
>JACPMP010000138.1 GCA_016185915.1 Candidatus Woesearchaeota archaeon | reverse complement strand
TCTATTATTCTTTGCTCTAATTCCTTTTCAGAATATCTGTAATTTTCCGGAATATTAAGGAATTCCAAAACATAGGGGTCTTTAATGGCATCTTCAGCTTTTTCAATTGCTAATCCTTTTTTTGAAAGCTCTACAACGCCTTTCTTGTCCTTGCTTAGTGCAACCCTATGGAATAATGCGGAATTAATCTGTCTTTTAAGATCTCTCACGGACCAATTCTCTTTAAGGCACTGGCATTCATAAAATCGTCTTGCCAAATCTTCTTCAATAGACAATAATTCAGAATAATGGCTCCAACTCAATTTTCCAGACACTGTCTGGAATTTTTTGTATTTCAGATAAAATTGTCTCATAAGGTAGACATTGCTCTTGCTAAAACCTTTGCCATGCATTAATTTCAGGTCACTAGATAGATGGTCTAATAAAGCAGTTCCATACTCTGCCTTTTCTTTCCCTTCCTGTTCGTATTCAACTATCCTTTTGCCTATTTCCCAATACGTTTTTACAAGGATTGCATTGACTGCGGCATACGATTGTTTCCTGCCTTGCTCAAGGATTTGGGCTATGTTGTCTATAAGCAAATTGTAATTGCTTTCTTTTTTGACTCTAATGTTTGGGTTGAGTGGCATTTTATTTTGGATATTTTACTAAGATAATTTTGAATAAACTTTATTGGCGAGATTTATTAAATTTCTTATAGATTTTTTAGCGCGCTCTTTAGAGTTTTTATTTCTTTGATTTCTAATTTTTTCTGCTTCGGATTCACTATATGCCATAATTCTATAGTTAGGGTGAGCGTAATAATTTCTGTTTTTTCTTATTTCCTCAAACATAGAATATTCTGACTGATCTATTATGCTCGCGTATTTACACAATATTAATTTCATTTCCTGAGTTCTTATTTCTTGAATCTCTTTCTTTTGAGGCTCTATTAGATTAGTGATAAATATAAAATCATCCAATAGATATTCTGCTGCAGCGCCACAAATAATAACAGAGCTTATATATTTATTCATGACGTAGTTGTATACGCTAAATTTTATAAAATCCATAACTTCTTCAGAAACATTTTTTATATTAACATCTTCTAATTCCCTATGTCGTTCCTCAACTTCATCTATTTTAAAGTCATATTCTTGATGTATGGTCCTTTCTATAGCTTTATGATAAGATGCTCCCCCATTACCTTTCTTTTTTTTGATATAATTCGAAATTTTTTTGAAATTGTTCCAATAATTCCATCTTATTATGTTTATTCCACTATTTCTAGGATTTCTTTGTATGATAATTTTCCCACACTCCTTACAAGCAGTCATCTTATTCCAACGCCTCCACAAACCCTCTTGTCCAAGCTTCTCTTAATTTCGAAATTGGCAAATCAATTATTTTTTTGTTGTTTTTTTTAATAGCCAAATTTTTTTCTTTTGTTGTTTTTCCTATATTTATCAAATTCAATTTGTAAAATCTAAACAAGTCGTTCAATCTTGGAATATTCTTATCTTCAACCTCAAAAACAAATCCAGAGCTTTCAGAAAACAATGCCTTGTCCATCCTTAAATTTGTAAAATCCAAGTTTATTTCTGCTCCAACTTCTCCAGCAGCATCCCCGCCTAATATCATCTCTGAAATTGCAGTTGCTAACCCGCCATCAGATATATCGTGACAAGATAAAAGCAAGCCGGTATTTATTGCATCAATAACAGCATAAATTGTGTTTCTCTCTTTTTCAAAATCAATTATTGGAACAACTGCTCCAATTTCGTTATTAATGTTGTAATAAACAGAGCCCCCAAATTCATCTTTTCTTTCTCCAACTAAGAACAGTGTTGTGTTTTCTTTTTTGAGCTTCATTGTTATTGCTTTGCTGTAGTCTTTTAAAACTCCAATGCACGCGACTATCGGAGAAGGATCGATTGCTTTTCCGGAAGCTGATTCATTATAGAAGCTAACATTTCCAGATACAACAGGCACAGGGTATGTAGTTCCTTTATAATGCAAACTCTTTGCAGCATCTGCAATTCCCCTCACACCCTCGTAAAAGTCATAAAATACTTCTGGCTTTTCTGGATTGCCGTAATTCAAGCAATCTGTTAAAGCGCTTGGAACAGCTCCAACTGCTGCAACGTTTCTCATGCTTTCAGCAACTGCATTCACAGCTCCCCAATACGGATCAATCCTGCAATATCTTGGATTGCAATCAGTCTTTAAAGCAACTCCAAAAGAGCTGTTTTCTATAGCTTTTATTACCCCTGCATCAGCATAACCAGTTTCAATTATTGCATTTCCCATGACAGATGTGTCATAATGCTTGTAGGCCTTAGATTTATTTGCTATATTTGGATGACTTAAAACAGAAAGCAAAACATTATTGTA
>JACPMP010000140.1 GCA_016185915.1 Candidatus Woesearchaeota archaeon | reverse complement strand
CTACACCTTCGCCATTGTCTATCTCTATGATTTGTATATCCGGAATTATTCGATTTTGGCCGTACTCGATTATTTTATCTCGAAAAGAATAAACCTCATTTTTAACCGAGTCAATTTCATTTTGGTTGAATTTTAGGTTTAAGCAATATGCTGAATTTCTTTCATCACTTGAAAGCTGCTCTGGCGCTTTGCCAACAAGGCCGTTTCTATTAAAGCTTCTTACTACATCATCTGTAGCAATATTCTTAACATTAATGCAATCACTGCCGGTACATTCACTGCCAACTATGCATGTGTTTACATTTTCAAGCAAGAAAATTTTGATTTTCGGTCTTTGCGGTAATGCTGGAGTTGGGATTGGCGTTGGTGTAGTGATTGGAGTTTTTCGTTGCTCATTTGGTGTTGCTTGAGATGGAGATGCAGGAGTAGGCGTTTTTATAATATTCTTTTTAGTTTCAGGTGGAGGAGCTGCATTTGCATTTCCTTTATTCTTAACTAGTTTACATGAAGTTGTAAGCAATAGGATTAACATCAGAAAGACTAAAGCTGTAACTATTTTCCAAGTTTTATTTTTATACACGAAAAAAATAGATGACTAAGAACTATATAAATCTTATTTGTTTTTTCTCTTTAAAATTGCTTCCTTAAGCTGTTTGATTTCATCAAGCTGCTCAAGCAAAATACCTTCCTTTATATCCTCGCCTATAGCAAGCAAGATGATAAATATAACCATCAAGAGCCACAGGAAAACTGTTTGCAAAAATCCCCAGCTTACCTTATAGTCCTCTGCAATAAAAACTTTGTTGATGAAGAAATAACCAATAACAAGGACTAAGAATCCTACCACCAAAAGTAGCTTTTCAAAAATACTAGTGCGCCTCTTTTTTTCCATCTAAATCAGTTGTAAATCAATTTGAATACTATGTTTATATATTTTTCTTTTTGAATATAATCATTTTCAATGATTGCTCTCCACTCCATACAACTTTCTCCTTTGAAATTGCAAAATTATATTTTTCAGCATGCTTTTTTACTAAATCAGGCATTCTGGAAATTACTGCAAGTGCACCATCCTTTTTTAATATATACTCACTCTGATAAAAAAACTCACTATACACTTTATCCAAATTCGCATTTTTTGACGTTGGCGGATTTGTTATAATCCTGTCAACGCTCTCTTTCTTAAACTTTATGTCAAGCCACTCCAATTCAACTCTGCTGAAATTAATATGCTTGTCAACTCCAGCAATTTTTGCATTCTTTCTGGAGTAGTCTACATACTTGAACAAATGGTCGAAGCTGTATATTTTTGCCTTAGATTTTTTTATCTTTTCATCAGCGTCCTTGAAAAATTTATCAAAATCAACTCCAATTTTTAATTTCAAAAAAGCAAACCTGTCCTTTTTGTAATAATTGTGGGGGAAATCGGATGCGTAGAATGCTGCTTCTATGGGGATTATTCCATCTCGTGAAAAAGGGTCAAGCATCACTTCATCCTTCTCAAATCCGCTTTCCCTCACTAAAGCATAAGCGATAGTTCCCCTTAAGGAATTTGGGTGAAGAAAAATTTTGTATGCTCTTTTGTTCAATTCAAACCCAGCAAAATCTACTCCAAAATAGCATTTGCTGTCAACAATATAAACCAAAAAAATGGCTTCATAATCCCTTATATCCACTTTAATTTTTTTCCCTTTTGATTTTTTTGCTATAAATTCGCCAGCCTTTGCTTCAACTTCAACGCTTTTAAAATCATGAGTGCCTAATCTTATGCATTCAACTTTGAATTTTTTATTATCCTCAAGCCATTCATCAAAATTAGATTCTCCAATAAATTTTTCAAACTCGCCAAAGAAGTTTGTGAATTCAAAATTACCGATTAAATATAAAATCCTGTCAGCAGACTGGCATTTATAGCACAGCAAACACAGATCCTTAAAATTGTTAAAATCAAAAATAGCGCAGCATTCTTCGACCTTAGACTCAGCATTTATCAATTCTTTAATTTCTATGGATGCTGTTTCTTCAATGCCTTTTGATGTAATGGCAAGACCTTTCATACAAATAAAGCAAGTACCTACCTTTAAAAACGTTTTGAGTAGAAATCTTCATCTATTAATTTTTAGGTTTATAAAATAGAAATATTTATATCAGTTGCTTTGATATTCCGCTTTAATGAAAAGAATAATCATTGACACAAATTTTTTGATGATACCATCTCAATTTAGAGTTGATATATTCTCAGAATTTAATAGAGTATGCAATTTTAATTATAAATTATTTATTTTTGAGCAGTCAATTAATGAATTAAAAAATATAATTGAAAAACAGTCTGGAAAAGGAAAGAATGCTGCACAATTTGCATTAAAGCTCATTAAATTGAAAAATATAGGAATAATTGAATCCAAACAAAAGGATGTTGATTCCTTGATACTAAACAATTTAAGCCCGGATACAATCATAGCAACTCAAGATAGTAAACTTAAAAAAGAATTAATTAAAAAAGGCACCTCTGTAATCATACTAAGACAGAAAAAGTATCTGAATTTAATTAATGTAAAGTAAAGTCATTAAGTATACACTTTTAAATTTTATAAAAAATACAAGTGGGTTCAAACACGGGTTTTGTGTGGCATGCGAGTGAGCGAGTTCGCAAACGAGCTCACTCGCTCACAAGTCACACAAAACCCTATTCGCAAAGGAAAAATCCGAACTTCGTAGCGGATTTTTCCTCTGCACTCAGTTTTCACCCAACAACAATGGCGGCAAATCGAATGCAGAGGATTTTTCCATACGAAGTGGGGAAAAATCCTCTGTGAGTAGGGCTTTCACCAAGAAAGCCCGTGTTTAGCTGCCATTATTGTTGTTGGGTGTATACTTTACAAGTTTACTTTACAATTAAGAAAGGTTTATAAATGAAACAACTCTCCTATAAATCATTGACTAGTTGAAGTCATTTAATAGAGGTTTCAAAATGTTCTATAAGATTGAATTAAAAGACCATATCAGAGTGCCTCCTAACCTATTTAATCTGCCTTTGGAAGAGGCTGTAATTAAGAGAATAAAAACCAAGTACAGTGGGTTTATCTCAAAGGACTTGGGTATTATTGTAGATGTCTCTGGAATGAAAGAGATTGGGGAAGGCATTATAATTCCAGGAGATGGGGCTTCTTACTACGATGTTAAATTCGAGCTTTTGGCATTTAAGCCAGAAATGCAGGAGATAGTGCTGGGCAAAATAAAAGATATTGCCGAATTTGGCGCTTTTATCAACATAGGGCCTATAGATGGAATGATTCACATAAGCCAGACAATGGACGATTTTGTGAGCTTTAGCAAAGACAAAACACTTACAGGCAAAGAGTCAAAAAGAGTCTTAAAGGTTAATGACATTTGCAGAGCAAGAATAATTGCTGTTTCATTTAAAGATATTTTGAACCCAAAGTTAGGGCTTACAATGAGGCAGCAAGGTCTAGGCAGGCTAGACTGGATAAAAGACGAGTCAGAAGAAAACGCCCCTAAGAAGGAAGAAAAGGAGACAAAAGAACACAAAGAGAAGAAAGAGCATAAAAAATAAATCCTCAATAAAATGAAAAAAAAGGTTTGCAAAAGATGCAAAATGTTGGTGGAAGGCAATGAATGTCCTGTCTGTAAAACTAACCAATTTTCAACAAACTGGCAAGGTCGTTTGTACATAGTCGATGCTAACAAGTCATTAGTTGCTGAAAAAATAGGCATAAAATCCAAAGGAGAATATGCCATTAAAGTAAGGTGATTTCTATGCAAATAAATGTCACCAGCAAAAAAGAAGAGCCATTGCTGTCAAGGACAATGCTAAAAGCCACTCTAGAGTTTGAAAAGGCAACCCCATCGTATCAAGAAGTCAGTACATTGCTTGCAGCACACTTAAAGACAGATGAAAAATTAATAGCAATAAGGCATATCTACAATTTATTTGGAAGTAAAAAAGCGGAAGTAATAGCTTATGCTTATAGTGACGAAAATAAAAAGCAGTTTGCAGAGCCCAAAATAAAGGAGAAAAAAGAAAAGAAGGCAAAAGAAGCAAAGAAAGAGTAATTTTTAGATTCAATTTAAAATTTTTTATTATTGAAAAAACAAGTTAATGCGTTTGGAGAGATATAAAACGTTATTCGAAGACATTAATTCCAAATTAATTAAAACATTAAAATGTCGGAATTTTCCACTAGTTTAAAACTAGTGGCGTCAAATCGCCACAATGTATTGGGAAAATTCCGAGCATGCTCAAAAACCACCAATAATGTAGCTGAACATTAAGCTTCCGCTACATTCCACCAATCCATCGAAAATCAAAGATTTTCGAGTGTGATCGGAAATGCGAAGCATTTACCGACATGTGATTGGTGGTTTTTGACAAATTATTAATGAAGAATTAATTCGATAAAGATAAGTTAAACAAAAATTCGAATTCAAAATGGCAAAAGAGCAAGCAAAGAAAAAATTAAAGGGAAGATGGAATCTTTATCAGAAATCTGGCGATAAACTAGAAAGAAAAAACAACTCGTGCCCAAAGTGCGGTCAAGGAACATTTATGGCGAAGCATGCAAATAGATGGACATGCGGTGCTTGTAAGTACACTGTTTTTGAGTCTCAATCTAAATAGGTTACATCATCAAATACACATCATCAAAAACTATCCCCTTTCAAACTTCTGAAAAACAAGCAAATCCTCTGTTGTTAATTTTTCTCTTCTTTTGATTTTTTGATTTACTTCCTCTTCTTTTGATTTCAAGAATGATTCTTGCTCATACCTTCTCTTTTCTTGTTTTTCTTGATGCATCTTATCTAATTGGAATTTAGCTTCATTCATAACTTTCAGCTTTTCCTTTAGCTCTGCATTCACTTCGTTAAACTTTTTCTTAAGTTCAGAGAATTTTTTGAAGGCATCTTCCTCATCAACCTTCATCTTATCAATCTCAGAAGAAATCTTTAAAATTTCTTCATGTAATGTTTGGCTTTGCTTAGCTTTTTCTTGGACAAGTTTATGGGTTTCATTAGCTTCTTTCCCCATTTTCCTAATTGTATCAGAAACCTCTTTAAGCTTTTTATCAGCTTCTTCAAGAATGCTTGCGTCATCATATAATTTTTTCAATTCCTTTATTCTTTTCATCAGAGCCTGCTCTTTATCAAAAGACATAGGCTCTGTTTCTATTTTAAAGTCAAGTTTTTCAATATTCTGCTTAATCCTAGAAGGGGATTCCTTAATACTCAAAGACTTTGCAAGTGCTATCCTTTCTTTCTTTAATTTGTTTAAATCATTCAATTTTGAAGTTATTTCTTTATTTATGCTATCACGTTTTGGTTTCAGTTCTTTTACCTCTTTAGTTAAAGAGTCTCTCTTAGCTTTGTTTTCTTTTATCTTATTTATAGACTCTTTTATTTTTTTAGAATACTCTTTCCTTTTTTTGAACCATGATTCCTTTTCTTTATCAAGCTCATTAAGAGAATTTCTTAATTTAGATATATCTACCTTTTGTTTGTTAAGCTCTTCAACTAGCCCTTTGTGGCTTTGTGATGTCATTTTAAATGATGAAATTTGAGAGATATAAAAATGTTCTGACTTTATAATGTTATGTCTATCGAGTGGTAAAAATAGAAAGATTTAAATATATGTATGTATCACTTAACTATATGAGAGTACCTTATTTACGAGCAATAAGTACAGCAACACTTCCATTAATTGCAGCTGCGTATTTTGGATGTGGTAGAGAGCCTACTAAAGAACCTACACAATCTCCAAAACCCCATGTTTCTCAACCTCTTGAACTAAGAGCATCAATTGGATACCAAAAACATCCAGATGATCCACAAATTTTGGATAAATACAAAACAGGCGACTTTAGTTTTACACCAGAGGAAGGAGCAATATTATATCTTAGATTCTTCGTTGGGTCTAACCCCACAGCTTGCTGTGGAAACAGTTTTATAACTTAGCTAATCCTTCCTTCTTTTATGCCCGATATTAAACATGCTTGCCATAAGGTATACCTCATCAAATACCACTTAATATTTATCGTCAAATACAGAAAGGACTTATTCTTGAACAATGACTATGTAGCATACCTAAAAATTGTTTTGTCTGAAATAGAAAAACGTTATTTTCTACATCCTGAAACCATGGGTTTCGATGAAGACCATGTCCATATGCTAATGCAGGCAGCTCCACGATATTCACCTTCAAGGGTCATACAGATCGTTAAGAGCATAACTGCCAGAGAAATGTTCAATAAATTTCCAGAAATAAAGAGGGAGCTTTGGGGTGGAGAATTATGGAGCGATGGAGGCTATATTGGCACTGTTGGTGAAGGTGCTAACGCAGACATTATCCGAAAGTACATCCAAAAACAAGGGCGTAAAGGCGACCAATTGCGTCTTCTTGATTTCTCCGAGGCGTAAAGCCCCGCAGCTTGCTGCGATTGGGATAGCCTCGGAAGTCGGTTTACTGTTAGAACAATTAGATCGAACTAAATTGCGTAAGGAAAGTGGGATTTTGTATGCTAAAGATAATAGCCCTATACCTGTATTCTATGATCCAGACCTTAGAGTTCCTACACATGATTTTAATTTCGACGGGAGAGATGGAAGAACAGGCTATATGAGACCAATTACGGAATTAAGAGATAGGTCAATTACAGGTACTGAGACAGTTCGCCCAACTTTTATTTTAAATCCAGAAACATATGATAGACAAGATGGAAAAAAATCAATATCTTTTAAAGGCGGAGTAATATATGGGTGGATAGATGCCTCTCATTTTGATACAAATCCAAATGCTAGTGTTATGAATAGAATGAAAACAGAATTAAACACTCATAAAAGTGATATTCAATTGCTAGAACGTCTTATGAGAGAAATCAAAACATCTCCTACATTCGTACATATTGAATCATTTATAGCGGAACAACCTGAATTTATAAGAAAAAGACTAGATGAATTAGGCATTAAAGGGTATCTTGATCAAGAACCCGCTTTGGAGGATTTTCTCAAAAAGGTTCAAGAATTACAAGAAGCTGCAAGATTTACGTCTGTAGCTTTACGACATTAAATACGTATTAATTTATAGTTTCACAACTCTTTACTCAACTTTTTAGTGTACTCTAGTCACTATTGTCCTATAAATGGCACTGGACATCTTTGCCTAAAATATATAAAGGCATTCTCCTTCTAAAATCAAAAAAGAGAACACGCAAAACTGCCAAATAATGATTTTCCACTCCATAGAAAATCAATTACGCAGTTTCGCTTAATATTCTCTTTTTCTCGAGACTCCAAAGTCTTTACAAAATAAAAAACTTTGGAGGTTAATTAAAATGAAATTAAATAATGTTAAAGTGCATAAAATGGGTAATAAGTTAGGTATTTATTTCTCTAAATTTTACTTTCCGAAAGGAAGTTTAGTACAAATTAAAATTACAAAAGAAGATAAGCAAAAAGAATTTCTTACTAAGTTTAACAATGTAATTACATTAAGAAGAGGGATAGAAAATTCTCTGTATTTGAAGTGTCAAGATTTGGTTACACTAGAAATTCAAGAAATTAAAAATCCAGAAAAAACAAAGGAATTATTTAGAGAAGAAAAAATTGATATGCTATCTTTAATTCCAGAATCAACTTCAAAAGGCTATAGAATTTTTGTAAATGAATTCAACAAAAATAATGAAAATTGGTTAAGAATTTGGTATTCGCATGAAAGAGGTTCAGGACAACAACTAGAAATCAGAAGATTTGTAGAAATAGATTCAATTGGCAGTTTATTGGGACAATATCAAGCGGAAGGCACTAAGCATAAGAACACTCGTAGATTTAGTATTGAGTTCACTAATAGACTAATTCCGGAGCATCAAGAATTTATATCTTCTCTTTCAAAATTAGGAATTCCTAAAGACGCTTTTGAATTTCGCTTTACCTATAATCCAAATAAGTTTTCTGAAGAAGAAGTGATTAATCACGTCAAGAGGTTTGAAACTATCATCGGGTATAAAGTTAAACTCTCTCGAGGAACTAGTAAAGGTATTGGATTTAGAACAGTCATACGAAATACAATACTAACAGAAATTGTGTTAAATTCCCTTGATAAAATCAGAAATCTTCTTGCAAATGAAAGTAACTATACACTTAATCAACAAGAATTAGCAAACAATTTTCTTGCAAAGTTATTGACTGGGGATGGAACTTTAGATGTGCGATGCACTAGAAGAGAGTTCCCTGAACTTAATATGAAAATAGTCGATCAAGATTTGAATTATTTGAAAGATTACTGTGCAATACTAAGAAATAACGGATTCAAGGCGAGAATAAATGAAAAAAGGATTTGCGTAATTTCTTCGTGCAGTCTCAGAAGGTTACTACATTTATATAGGATAAAAGCATTTAAAAATTCAAATAATTGGAATAAACTACTTGTGGCGATAGCATTATGTTTAAGAGGAAGAAGATATTATACTTACTCAAGGTTTTTAGAATTAGCAGATTATGAGAAATTTGGAACTTCAATGATATCTAAAGGTTTTCAGATGCAATCAAATATGGCTAGTGATTGGCTAAATAATAAAGTCAAAGAAAATCTAATCGTAAAAAACAATTACAATTCATGGTCGCTGACTTCTGAAGGAGAAAAATTATGCAAAACGTTAGATGTTTGGAGCAAAGACTATACAAATCTCACAAATTTAAAAGGATTTGAAGATCCCATTGCATTGTTGGAAGCTTTTAAAATAAAAAAATTAAAGTGTTTATCCAAATAACGAGCCCAAACCGGCTGCCGCGTTTTCCTCAGCTTTCTTCTCTTCAGCTGCTTTCTTTGCATGGTCAACTTTTGCTTCGGCCTTGTGCTCATGGCTTGCTGCGGGAGCTGCCACTGCAATTGGCATAGCTGCTTTCTCAATAGCTTCGTCTATGTTGACCCCTTCCAAAGCTGCAACAAGTGCTTTTGCTCTTGCATCATCCACCTTGACATGGACAGATTCAAGAACTCTCTTGATTGATGCTTCTTCTATTTTTTGTCCTGCTTTGTGAAGCAACATAGCTGCGTATATATATTCCATTTTCATTCCTCCATTAATTTTTGTTAATTATTTATTTAATATGAATTCAATATTGTTTTTTTGATGTTTTATTCACTTTCACAACGCATTATTCAATCGTCCATTAAGCTTTTTTAATAAAAAAATAATTTTAAAATGTTTCTTGTTTTATTTTTATTAATGTCCAATCATTATTGAGTTTTTCATTATTGTTGTTTTTTATCTTGCTCTTCTATTGCTTTTTTATGAATATCGTGATACATTTTCTCAACTTCTTTTACTTCCTGCTGCTTCTGCCTCATCTTTATGTTGGCTTCTAACTCTTCCCTTGTTGGAACTCTTATCTCTGTTGATTCTGCTTTATATTCCACTAGTTCTTGTTTTGTTTCTTCTTTTAACTCTGGCTCATGCTTTCTTTCAACAACATCGATGTTTGCAACTGTTTTCAGGCTTAGCATCTGCTGCTGTGCTTTTGCCAGTAAAACATCAACTATTCCAGCGTCAAATATTTTTTGTGCAATTCCAAGTGCTTTGGCATCATTGTAGGCATTTCCTATAAGCAATCTTATTGTTTCTTTTGTTGGGTAGCTTACGTAGTTTGCAAGATTAAATGCCCATCTTGATGCATTTGTCAATCTGTTTTTATATTCTGCTTCATCTATAGACAATATATCCTTTGTATACACTAAACCATTTTCATAAACAGCAACTAAGTCTAAGCCAACTTCCATTGGCTGTATGCCAAGCCGTGTCAAAATTTCAGCAACTTTTGGCTTTATTTTCTCTCCTGCTTTTACAATAACTGTATCTTCCTTTATAGCTACTTTGCCGCCTTCCACTCCTGCTTTGATGCCAGCAAGTGCCAACTCGCCAATTATCGGGCCCGGCGCAAATGATGTTGCTCCTTTGTTAACAACAATGTCTCTTGGAGCTGTCTGGCCAGCTTTGGCAGGAGAAGGGCTTTTGCTTTTTTGCAGTGTCTTGCTCAATCTAAACGGGTT
>JACPMP010000023.1 GCA_016185915.1 Candidatus Woesearchaeota archaeon | reverse complement strand
ATGGCTGTAGATCCTGTACCTTCAGGTGATTGTGATAGTGAAGCCATCGGCGGATTCTGGGAAGGTGATCCTCCAAGCAGCACGCCTTGGTTTAGCGGAATGAGTAATTACATAGGAAATGTTGGCAGCGGCGAGATAGATTATCTAATGAAGGTTATGAGAGCGCATACAGAAGAGGATGATGATGCTACATATCGCAGTGATGCAAGGGCAAGTGGAAGAATAGTTTGTGCTCCTAATTCAGTTGCATGCAGTGGCTTAGGTGGTTTAGGTTGTGATACAGACTGTTATAATAAAAACACATTGGTAAATGTTTATCAAGGATACTTCAATCAGACTGGCTCAGCTGACCAAACTCTTTATGATGATAAAGAATGCGGCAACAATCTTGGAGGAGCTGATGATTATGTTGATACAAACCGCTTGGATAATACTGCTTACTATGTTTATGCTTCTAACACAATTAATCAAAGCAACGACCAATCCTGTGATAGGACTCATGAAGCGCCTTCAGTTTCAAATGTTGGGGTTTTGCCAGAAATCCCAAATGCTGGACAAGATTTATTGTGCAACTATACTTATTCTGATCCAGAAAACTTTACAGAGCAGAACTCAAGCTATGAATGGTGGAAAAATAGCGTTAACCAAAATATTAACAATCAAATATTAAATAAAAATAATTTAACTCCAGGCGATCAATGGTATTGCAAAGTAACTCCAAGCGATGGCTTGCTGTTTGGAACGCAAGTGCAAAGCGCTAACACAGTAACTGTAAGAAACGCAACGCAAAATCCTGTTTTATATGCAAATAATCAAGCAGTATGGAACAATACTGGCTATTATGGAGTTGAGAATAATGTTTATGAATTTGGCGATGAGCTAAATAGTGCCTTGTCTAGTTGTACAGCAGATGCACAAGGATTTTGTAATATATCTTTAAAATTTTCTTCTGATAGTGTTGGTTTGTTGAATGTGTCAATTGAAAGCAGCATTTACTATACTGAAACTATCTTAGCAACAAACCAGACAGACACAACACCGCCAATCGTAAACACAACTTTAAACGTAACACTTCCTAGAATAAATGACGTTGTGAACATATCAGCCAATATAACAGATGAAACTGGATTAAGCACAGCAAACATTACTATTAACTTTACAACTGGAACTGTTAAGATTAACTTTACTTTGAGTGGAACAACTACGCAAGTAAGTAATGCAAGCAGATTGCCAGATAATTGTGTTGGTGGTTGTGTGGTTAATTATACTGTTTTTGCAACTGATACGTCAAATAACGTTAAACAAAATTCGACAGTCGTTACAATTGTAGACAATATCGTACCTGTTGTGAATACAACTTTTAATACTTCATCTCCCCTTATGAATGATGTCATTAACTTTACTGGCAACATAACTGATGAAACTGGATTATTAAGTGCAAATATAACTTATAATATTAGTGGTATTTTGACAAAAGTTGATTTCACACTATCAGGCACAAGTGCACAAATAAGCAATGTTACAAGAGTGTGTAGCTCTGCTTGTGTGATTAACTTCACAATGTATGCTACGGACACAAGTAATAACGTAAAGCAGAACAGTACTTTAATTACAGTTGTAGATAATATACCTCCAGTAGTTAATACAACTTTTAATATAACAAATCCAAAAATAAATGATGTGATTAATTTTACCGGTAATCTTACAGACGAAAGCGGATTACTATTTGGAAATATTACTTATAACATCTCAGGAATTATCACTAAAATCAATTTTACATTATTAGGGCTTGTTGGACAAGTAAGTAATGTAACTAAAGTATGTAGCAGTCCTTGTGTTATCAATTTTACTATGTACGCTACTGATACTAATAATAATGTAAAACAAAACTCTACTTTGATAACAGTAGTTGACATAATCCCTCCATCATTCACCACAAATCCTTTTAACCAAACCACAACTAATCAATCTGTAGCAGTTAATTGGGCAACAGATGAAACAGCAAACTACACATTAACTATTGGTCTATGCCCTTCATTTACTGGAACTAACTCATTCAGCAATTCAACTTTTGCAACAACTCACACCCAAAGTATTGCTGGGCTTTCAAATTTAACAAATTACTGCGTAAATATAACAGCATCTGATGCTTCGTTTAACAGAGCATCTGCAAACTTTTCTTTCAGAACAGCAGAAAATCAACTAACAGATACAACGCCACCAACCATCTCGAATTTAATTAATTCCACCACAACTAACCAGTCTGTCACAATAACATGGTCTACTAATGAGAATGCAAATGAAACGAATAATCTTGGATTGTGTCCTTCGCATACTGGCGTATTTAGCAATCAAAACAACACATTAAGCACCTTTCATGTACAATCAATCAGCGCACTAACAAATTCTACTCTTTATTGCTTTAATACTACAGCATGCGACAGTTCTAGCAACTGTGCCAGCAGCAATTTTTCTTTTGTTACTGCATCTACAATTCTGCCTGAAACTATACAGGGTATAAATGTCAATAACCTATCATTATTATACGATAATTCAACCCTCAAAATATTTGAATTTAGAATTAACAATACAGGAAATTCAATTCTGAGCAGCATAAACTGGACTTTAAATACCAGCTTAGACTTAATTTTGGCTAATAATCTCATTAGTCTGCAACCAAGCAAGGGTATTTTTGTATTTGCTAACTATAATTATACCCAAACTGGCGACTTTACAGTTAATGCTACAGCAAAAAACGGAACAAATCAAGACTCAGAAATAATCTTTGTCAGCATACAAAGCCCAACAGTTCAAGCAGCGATTGATGTCTATAATCTCTCATTAGTCTATGATAACTTAACTTTAAAAACATTTGAATTTAGCATTAACAATAGCGGCAATACAAGCCTAAACAGTACAAACTGGAGCTTAAATACTGGCTTGGAGAATATTTTGGCTAACAGTTTAATATCCTTGCAAACAAGTAAAAGGGCATTTGTGTTTGTAGCTTATAATTACACGCAAGGTGGAGACTTTACAGTTAATTCTACAGCGAAAAACGGAACAAATCAAGACTCAGAAATAATCTTTGTCAGCATACAAAGTGTATTAGGCGGCATAGATGTTTATAACTTAAATGTGTTAAATGCAACTGACACAAAGAGAGTATTTGAATTTGACATTAACAATACTCTAGCTTCAAACCTAACAAATGTTTCTTGGACTTTTGATACTAGAAATAGCTATGTCATCAACAGCACTACGGCAAGCATATTGCAGTTTGCCAAGCCACTGTTTGTGTTTATAGATTATAACTTTACCATAACTGGAGCGTTTAATGTTAATGCAACTGCTAGAAATGGCACTTTAATCGATTCAGAGAATTTAACGATAATCATAACTTGAGTATTAAAGCGGAACTGTTACGTTAATCCAATAGCTATTTATTCTCAAAAATACAATTATGTCCAAAAAATAGTGGGTTTGGGCACTAAAAAGAGGTGCTCCAAATGACAAAAAACGGTTATCTTAAAAGATATAGATACCCCCTAATTGTAATAAGATTTGCAAATTTATTCATGCTGCGCAAACATCCCAAAAAGATGTTTTATGAAAAGAAGCTCTTGGAAGCATCTTCCATGCTTGAACAAGTGATTGTAATCTGACGAAGCAACTGCCTCCAAGATTAAATCTTTAAAGTTAAGCATCTTTAAAAGATTTTTGGCAGAGACGTTGTGAAAACGTCCGCAGATAACATATCATTCAATGAGTGAGTTAATGTAACAGTCTCGATTTATAGGAAGTTTTATATACTAATTATACTTATCTGTAATACAGTTAAACAAAATGTTAAACGCAAAAATAAAACAAATAGGGAACTCTGTCGGAATAATAATACCTAAAGACATAGCTAAAGGCATGAGTCTGAAGCCAGAAACAGAAGTCGTAGTAGAAATAAAAAAGAAAAGTAATGTTCTAAGGGAGTTATTTGGGGCACTTCCAAAATTAAAGGATATTGACTTAAAAGAAGTAAGGAAAGATTTGGGAAGTAAGTAGTGGAAGTAACTGAAAATGAAATGTCTTGACACTTACCCTCTTATTGAGATTGCTATTGGCAATGAAAAATTTACTTCTCTGCTCAATGAGGATTTCGTCATAACTGACATTACAATATCAGAATTTTATTACGTACTTCTTCAGAGATATAATGAACAGACTGCAGATTTTTGGTATAGAAAATTAGAGCCTTATTGTGTTATTGTCCCAAGAGAGACTCTAATAAAAGCGGTTAAGTTCAGGCACGAAAATAAGAAGAGGGATTTAGCATTTTTTGATTGTGTAGGATATATTTTTGCAATTGAGAATAATTACAAATTTTTAACTGGAGACAACGAATTTGAAGATTTTGAAAATGTCATTTACTTGAAATAATCACGAATTATAATACCCATGCACGTCAACTTTTTCCCTTATTTTTCTGTCTAATGCAGTCAATCTTTGCTGCCTTTTCGCCTTTTCCATAAGAAGATGATTCGTTTTTGATTTTATATTGTCCAATGATTCTGTAAGCTGCGCTATTTTTTCATCATTCTCGCTTATTAATTTTAATTTTCCTTCTCTTTCATTTATTAATTCCTCTTCAAGAGCATTTATCTGATTTTTAAGTTCCAAAGTTTCCTTGTCTTCTGGCTTGAAGAATTTTGCATATTTTCTTTCCCAGTCAATAAGACTTTCAATCTTTTCTTTTAATTTGTCTATATCGCTGTAGCTTAATCTCATCCTTATTATTGATTTTCTCATATTTTGAAGATGATTGTTGACATTCTCTTTTGCTTTGTTTCTCTCAGCATAGACTCTTCCAATAAGAAAAAGATGCTTGGCAAAATGACCGAATGATTTTGAGTTTTGAATTGGATACATTTTAATTTATAATAAACATCATTTTATTTTTTCATTAATAATCTAATTAATATTTTTATTGATGTAAAATTGATTTTGTTTTTAATGTATTTTGTCTTTCTTAGCGCATTAAATTTTAAATCCATTAAAAATTTTAAAAAAATTCAAAAATCACTTCTTAAACATTCCAAATAAGCCCTTCTTCTTCGGCTCTTCCTCCTCTAAGTTAAAATCTGGAAAATCTAAATCTGGCGAAGGAGTTGGTTCCATTGGAGGCATCTGCATTCCAAAATCAGGAGGCGGCGCAGGCTGGCTCATTGATGGCGGCTGAAGAGGTGGAGACATCATTTGCGGCGGTGCCATTATGGGTTGCGTTCTCTGTACTGGCTCTGGTCTAGGTTGCCATTCTTGCTTCGGTGGCCTCATAAATTGTCTTGATTCTTGCACTGGCTTAAAAAATGATTCTTCTTTTTCCTTTGCTGGGGCAACCAATTTTTCCTTAATCATGTCAACAACTCCGACCATTGCTTCTGCGATAGTTTTATTTTGGTCTATGATTTTGTCTAATTTGGACAATATCATCTCGTGCTTTTTAGCTTCTGCTTCATACTCTCTTTCTTCTAACTTCATCTGCTCTGCTGCTGCTCCAAAAATTTCTAGCATATCCGTCATTGTTTGAGAAAGTTTTTGCACAGCCTCATAAAGCTCTTTTGTAGAAATGTCTTTTTTTCCTTTCAGCCCTTCTAATTCTTTCTTTAATTCAGAAATATCCTTGTATGTAAAATCTTCTTCCATCTCAATCAACCTCTTTTTTTAATTTATAATAAATCCACACTATCAAATTAACAAGAAAAATTAAAGTATATAAAGATTTTGGAAATTTTATGGAATGAGGAGAGATTCTATCTCTTATGCAACCTTTTTTACACCTTGATAAGTAACCATCTCTTTGACTGTTCCTCCACTAGGTATCATCGGCAAGCAATTCTCGTATGGGTCTACTTTAAAACACACAAGGTATGGTCCCCTTGTAGTT
>JACPMP010000133.1 GCA_016185915.1 Candidatus Woesearchaeota archaeon | reverse complement strand
ATTGGATAATCTGGTTGTTGATGTTGATAAAGAAGGATTTTTAGTTGGAATTCAAATGTTTGATGCTTCTGAATATCTTAACATTGACAAAAAGAGTTTATTAAAAATCCCAAATTGGCAATTTACAATTAATGTGCATGAACACATTATTGAGATTAGATTAGTATTCCAAGTAAAGATAAGAAACAAGATTATTGAGAAAAACCCAATAATTGCACAGCAAATAAACCAGAAATTGCCTGATTCTACATTAGTTTGTGAAGCAGTAGTTTAATTTATTCTCATTAAAATGCCCCAAAAATATACTTTTTATCAACAACTCCGCAGCGGCATTTCAAAACTTTTAAATAATGACATTTATTCGCAGTTCTAATGAAAGAGCAGAAAGAGAAGAAAAAATGGGGCTTAATATTGTTTATAATTTTTATAATGATAGGAACCTCTGTTAGTTTTGTATTTTTTGGCTTTCAACCTCAAAATGAAGTAATAAAATACAATGGGATTAAGTTTGTTAAATATGCCGACAGGTGGGAAGCCAAGATAAACGGAAGAACTGCTGCCTTCAGCTTTTTGCCAAGCGAAGTGGAAGGTGTCCTTGCATTTGATGATTTTGCCAAAATGTTGCAGAGCAAATTTGAGATAGACAGCACTTACGATTTAAACAATACTTATGCTCAATCAATTGCGCAGGCGCAGTATCAGATGGGGCTGACTTTGGGCGCATACAACATTTATTTAAGAAACGGTTTCACAACAAACAATACATTCAATATGCCAATAATAACATGCAATGAATCAACATTAAATGTCCCTGTTGTCTATTTCAGACATGGGAACGCAACAAATGTCCATACAGAGAATAATTGCATTATTGCAGAGGCCTCAACAAATGCAGATTTCATTAAAGTAAAGGATAAGTTGGTATATGGAATACTTGGAGTTATAAAATAATGGACCCGAGAAAAAAATTTGATGTACTGAAAGGGAGCTTTGAATCTGGAATTATTGAGAAAGATGAGTATAAAAAATGGAAGGAAAAGCTTGAGCCGGATGTAAAGGAATTCGATAGAAAGATTGAAGAAACAAATAGGGATAAAGAACAAGAAGAACCTTCAAAAAAATCTTCAGAAAGAATTTTAATCATTAGTGTTGCTATCGTTATTTTATTGCTTATTTCTATATTGGCTTTCAGTATTTTTAATAAGCCACAGCCTAAAACTTTGGAAGATTTGCATATCTTGAATTTGAAAGGAAAGCTTAGGCCTTCTCAAGGTTATTTATACAAAGGAGTTTATAGTTTTGTAACTCTTGATAACTTATGGTATACTCAATTGAGCTCTCCAAAGGGAATAAAGATATACAGCTTGGCATTGCGTTATTCCCCCAAAGATTTAAAGGATGTTGTAATAGAAGGCAAACTTAATACTGAATTATTTAATAATCAAAGCGAATTTTTTGTTGCTTTCAATCCAACTGGAAAAGAATTTTCTTATGTTGGATTGGCAGTCGCTGATTTCAACACTCATATGGCAAAAGTTTTTGAAAAAAAGCCAATTGCAGCATGTGACAGAAATGAAACAGAATCATGCAAAACAAGGCCGATTGTAACTTGCGATGACACTGACAAGCTTGTTCTTTACATAAAAGAGTCTGACAGGTTTAGAACATATTACAATAATAACTGCATTGTCGTGGAAGGGAATGGCTTTGATTTGGTTAAGGGAGTTGACAGAGTTTTGTATAATTTATATAATATAATGGAGCAGGAAGAAAAATAAGTATGAACAATCTTTATATTTTTAAAAAATACTCAAAATAATTCGGGATTTTTTATAAAAAAATAGTAAATGCGTTGTGTAAGATAACTCACATACAATCAAAAATTAAATTCACATTAATCACAATATCACAAAAATTTCAATGAAATGAAGATTTGATAACAATTATTAAACAATAAAATTATTAAAAAATCTGTAAAAAACAATATGGAACATTATTACTCTAGAGAACAAAAATCTTTATTAAATATAAAAAAGATAAGGCAAAAAATTAAAAATATTGGGTTTGAGTTCTACACAGCGTCTGGAGTTTTTTCTAAAGATAGAATTGATTTAGGGACATTAGTTTTGGCAGAAAATATGATTGTTGCCAAAAACCAAAAAGTCCTTGATGTTGGGTGCGGCATCGGTATTCTTGGAATTGTTGCTGCTAAGCTATTTAATTCTGATGCTGTAATGAGTGAAATAAACAAAAGAGCTGTAATGCTTGCTAAGATGAACATTAAATTAAACAATGTAAAAGCTGAAATTTATCAGGGCAATTTGTATGAAAAAATTAAAGATAATGAGTTTGACATTATTCTTTCAAATCCGCCACAAACTGCAGGAAAAGAAGTATGTTTTCAATTAATCGAGCAATCAAAAAAATATTTGAAGAGAAATGGAGGTTTGCAGTTAGTTGCAAGGCACAATAAGGGTGGAAGAACCCTAAGCAAGAAAATGGAAGAAGTTTTTGGAAATGTGAAAGTTATAGCAAAGAAAAGCGGTTATTGGGTTTATATGAGTGTGAAGGAATGATAGATATACATTTGGTCGATAGGAAAAAAATTAATACAGTATAAGAAGACTTGAAGCTTTTCGATTTAAAATTCTAGCAACAACCAAAATTAGAAAAGGTAACAGTATCCAGAAAAATGCACTAATAACTCCAAATTTTAATATTTTATTCTTTTTTAATTTGTAATAAACAATTGTAGATATTAGTACGATTAATACCAAATCGTATAATATAGGAACAATTAAGTTCCTTGATGAAATTATAATTGTTGGCTCTGAAATAGCAGCAAGTGCTAGTGGAAAAAGAAGTAATGCTACTCCTATAACATCACTCACATAGTGGAAAAAAATTATCGAATACAACAGTGCTAGTGTAAACCATAAGATAGGGAAAAAATACCATTGTGTTGTAATGTTCCAAAACCAATGTAACTTTGAATCTTCGAGTTTTTGAGTTTTAGGCATCAGCAAGGCTTCAACAAATTTTTTGCTAATTTTGACCTTTATTTTTCTTGTGTTAGGCATTTATTAATAATTATTCCAATGTTATTTAAATTTTTCTTTATGTTGGATTATTATTACTTTAAAGTTTAACTACTTTACAACTCCTTTACCCCATCCTTAGTCACTGCCATCAACCTTACACCAACTCCAAGCTTTAGCAATGCTGACAAAATAGCCATGTGCTCCTTTCCACTTCCAGAAACTAAATTTAAAGCAACCTCTATGTCTGTAATTTTTCCTTTCAAGCCATTCCTTATTTCCTCAATCAATTCAAAAACTGGTTTTTTTGCATCAACAACTATAAACTCCATATCTTTTTCAGATTTAAAATTTTTCTTTCCAAAATCATTCGTTATGAGCAATACCTTTGTCCAGTCTTGCTCTTTGATTAACCTTGCAACATGTGCCCAGCTTTTTTCATCAGATGAAAGGCATGCAATTAAATCAGTCATATGAAATTAGAATTCAAAAAGATATATTAATGTTTGCAATGTAGAAAGTAAATTTTCTAATTATGTAATTTCAAAAAAATCAACAATTATAAAGAATTAGTCAATAAAGTTAAAAACTTGGTAAACTATATTCTGCCTGTTCTCAAATAGTCCTCAATGTCATCAGATTCAAGATGTTTTTTAGAAGAGAATCTTCTGTCGAATTTCCTTTTCTCTTTTTTAAGATATAAGCCATAAATTAGCCCAATTCCCATACCAACAAGATGGGCTATGTTCCCAACTCCTGAAGGGAAAAAAATACCAAATAAATCCATTAAAGCATAAATTATTCCTGCCACCCAAAGTGGCATTGGGATGACAAAAAATAAAAGCAATCCCAAATCCGGCATCAAGATAATCAATGCACCTATCATTCCCATTATGGCGCCGCTTGCGCCTAGAGCAAACTTGTAAAAGAAGCTTGAGAAAAAAGCTGCAATAACGCCTGACAAAATGTAAACAAGAAGAAACCTTTTTGCTCCAATTCTCTGCTCAAGCATCGGGCCGAATATAAATAATGCGTACATATTAAATAGAATATGGTTTACTCCTCCATGCAAAAACATTGACGTCAACAAAATCCAAGGTCTTGAAAAAATATCGCTTGAGATTAACATAAAAGAATTGGTGAAGCTTCTGCCTAATGTGATTTGCAGCATAAAAATGACTACGTTCAATAAAATTAATGGTGCAACGGCAGTTCTTATTTCAAATTTCATAGTTTTGTTATACTTTATCATAATTAGTTATCTTTTAAATCTTTGGTTTAGCTAGAATCAAACTGATTTAGCACTATCAATCTTTGCAGCAACGATAAAATCATTTTCTGACAAGCCATTTATTGCATGTGTAAAAAGCTCAATCTCAACTTTGTTGTAATGCACGCAAAAATCCGGATGATGCCCTTCCTGCTCTGCAATTTCTGCAACAGAATTGACAAATTTCATTGCATCAAGAAAATTCTTGAATTTGAATTTTTTGCATAAGTGTTCATTTTTTAACGTCCATGCTGGAATCTCTTTTAGAAGTTCATTTACTTTTGACTCTTCTAATGGAGGAGTTCCCGCTTCGCAGGGAATGCATTTTTTTTGTGTTAGGTTCATAAACATAAGAGAAAAAAATTAAAGATTTAAAGGTTGTTATTAAATTACGGAGTTCGGACTCATCATTTTCTTTCAATATAGAAAACAATTTTACTTTGTTCATTAAACCATAAACTATAAATAAAACTTGTTTCATTTCTAAATAATGCACTCAATAAATTTTTGCAATACTAATTCTGAATTAAAAATTAATTATATTAGTCTTAAATCAATTCTAAAAAATCTTGCGACCTATGCGCTTCCAAGAACTAAAATAGGTAACCCCCATATAAATGTTTTATTGAATATATTGACGAGGTGTCGCGATATGGTAGAAAAGCGACACCGAGTGCAATATTTTGTGCCGAAGGCACGGATTGAATTTTTTAATAACTTGGATTTGACAAACTTCTCTATGAAAGGTGACTTATAATATGCCTAAATACATTGTCGTAGCTGGCGGAGTAATGAGCGGAGTTGGAAAAGGAGTCACAACAGCTTCTATTGGCAAGATTTTGCAGGAGCATGGCTGTAAAGTTACTGCAATAAAGATTGACCCTTACATCAATTATGATGCTGGGACTTTAAGGCCAACAGAGCATGGCGAAGTTTGGGTTACAGATGATGGCGGCGAGATTGACCAAGACCTTGGAACTTATGAGAGGTTTCTAAACATGGACATTCCGAAGAGGAATAATATCACAACAGGCCAAATATATAAAACAGTAATTGATAAGGAAAGGCAAGGCGAATATCTCGGCCAGACTGTTCAATTCATTCCCCATATTCCTGATGAAATAAAGAGAAGAATCAAGGAAGCAAGCAATGACTTTGATTTTATTTTGGTAGAGGTAGGAGGCACAATTGGAGACTATGAGAATATTCCATTTCTGTTTGCATTAAAAAGCCTTGAAAGAGAAGTTGGAAAGCAAAACTTGACTTATGTTCTCATTACTTACCTGCCAATTCCAAGCCACATTGAAGAGATGAAAACAAAGCCGACACAGCAAGCAATAAGGCTGCTTAGCGAGTCTGGCATATTCCCGGATTTTATAATTTGCAGGGCTAAAAAGCCGTTAGATGTTGTAAGAAAAAAGAAAATAGAGACTTATGCAAATATAATCTCAGAGCATGTGATTTCAGAGCCGGACATTGAAACTGTTTATCAAATACCTCTTGACTTGGAAAAAGAAAAATTTGGGGAAAAAATACTGAAGGAATTTGAAATGAAACCAAAAAAACAGCCAAATTGGCAGGAGTGGAAAAAACTTGTTGATAATATATTAAAGCCCAAGAAAACTGTTAAAGTTGCGATTGTTGGAAAATATATAGATATTGGCGATTATAACTTAGCGGATTCTTATATTTCAATAAATCAAGCATTGACACATGCTGGCGCTTCCCTCAATACAGGAGTTGAAATAAATTGGCTTGATTCAAAAATGTTTGAAGATAACAGGAAATCACTCAATGAGCTAAAAAATTATGACGGCATAATTGTTCCAGGCGGCTTTGGCTCATCTTGCGTTGAAGGGAAGATAAATGCTGTCAATTATGCAAGAATAAATAAAATTCCATATCTCGGATTGTGTTATGGCTTGCAGCTTGCAGTTATCGAGTTT
>JACPMP010000132.1 GCA_016185915.1 Candidatus Woesearchaeota archaeon | reverse complement strand
TTCAAGCTCACAACGAGGGGCAAATGCAATGGCAATGCTAATATCAGTCATACAAACTCTCAAACTAAACAAGAGAAATATACTTCACGGATTGAAATACATCATAAATAATAGGTCAGGTTATTAAATGATTATGAATTGCGTGGCACCGTTCAAAATGTCAGTTTTGCCATCAAAATGTGAGCATCTTAAAGCTAAAATATCCAGCAAAAAGGAAATTAGACGAATGCGAGTGAGCGAAGCGAACTCGCTCACATGTCACTGGGAATTTTTGCCTTAAAGATGATATTTACATGCGAACCGATGGCAAAACCGAGCCGATAAGCGAGATTTTGAACGGTGCCGAATTGTGTGTGATGATTAAGTTTATAAATCGTATGAGATTCTTTATGAAGATGGAATACAAAGAAATGCTTGAAAATGTGAGGAAGAATCTTCCGGAAGCCGTTTTTCTCAAGGAAAGGTTTGAAATACCAAAAGTCCTTGGCCATATACAAGGCAACAGAACTATCATAAGCAATTTTCTACAGATTGCTTCTACTTTGAGGAGAGATGTTAATCATTTGCTTAAATATGTTTTAAAGGAGCTTGCAACGCCTGGCGAAATAAAGAAGAGCGGTGCATTGATTTTGGGCACAAAAGTTCCTGCTTCAAGAATTAATGAAAAAATAAGGCAGTATGCAAATGAGTTTGTGCTTTGTTTTGAATGCGGCAAGCCCGACACAAAAATAGAGAAAGATGGCGAGTTGACTTATATGAAATGCACTGCTTGTGGTGCAAAGAACTTTGTCAAGGCGAAGATTTAGGAGTATTTAGTATTCTCTTAATTTTGCTAACATGTTTAATATTAATTAAAACTGCGTTTAATAGTCGTTAAACAAAATTCTACCGAAAATCTCAAGCTTCTGGAAAAAATTTAATCCCATAACCATCAATCTTTCCGTCATCACTACATCTAAAAATCTTTTCAACTTTTAAATACCAAACATCAGAACTTCTATTAAACTTAGAAAACATTGCAGCTGCAATCATATCAGTAATCTGTAATTGACTATTATCTTTATCATTCAAGAAAATCAAATTCTCACAAATATTTTTCAGAGCTTGCTTTTTATAATCTTTTATTGAGATTTCTTCTTCTCCAATCTTAAGTTTCATATCTTCCCTTTTTACAGGAACACCTTCTCTCATAAATTTTTTATGAGTATAATACAAATCCCTTACTTCCTTACTTGCTTCTGCAATATCCATAATAACAATTCCATATGAGCGATTGTGCGATAAAAAGTATTGGTATCTCTGAATTATAAAACCATAACATAAGTAAAAAAGAAGCTCTTTATTCGTATCGTCCATTCTTTCTTTATTTATGACTCCAGCAATAATTGTGTAATCCTTTTTACAAATAATTCCATAAAATTCCTTATTGAATTCTTCCTTTTTTTCCTTGGGTAATAATTCCCAATATTTATTTTCATCATAGTTTTTTCTTCTAATGGCTTTAAGATTTATTGAAGAGTCTGAAAAATATTTTAATTTTAGTTGTTCAATTTCATTATGTAATGATTTCCATTTTTCAAATGATACTATGAATCCAACCATTATAGTATATTTGGATTTCTTATCATAACTTTCATCAATATATATTGCATAACTCATAATAATACAGTGATGTTTGCAAAGTATAAGAGATTTTCGGTAGAACTCTGCTGATTTACTTCGTAAATCCTTGGGACGTTGCACTTCTCGCTTCGCTCGACCTCGTTTAACAGAGGTCCATACGTTAAACTCAATCGCTACGGGACACACTCGACTACGCAAGATATCATCTACATAAAGTTTATTTAGTAGAAACATTAACTGGTAATAAAATGAGGGCAATAAGTGTTTTTATATTATTGTTTATTGTTTTGATAGTTGGGTGTTCGACTGTTGAAAAAAGCGATAATTCTGCAAGCAAAGAAATGGCTAAGTCAGTTCAAGAAAAAACAACACAGCTTAATAAAAATGTTACCGAAAAGCAAGAAATTGTGAAGTGTAATGGTATTACTGACAAAAAAACATTAGACTCATGTTACATAAGAAAATCTGTTAAAGAAAAAGATGATAAAATATGCTTGAAGATTAGTGATGAATTTTCAAAAGATGTTTGTTATATGCAATTAGCTGCATGGTATAACCTTCCAAAATATTGTGATGGGGTTGTAATCCCAAAAGAAAAAGACCTTTGCTTTTTTGGGTTAGCTATACAATTAAGTGATTTAGCTTTATGTGATAAAATTAGAAAAGATACAGAAATCAATACAGACCAAAATGTTTGTAAAAAAGCAGCTGCAATAAAAAACACAAAAGAGAATATAAGAAATGAAAGCCTTCTGGATGATGACCAAATATTGGACATAGTTTATACTACTTCTGATTCAATAGACAGAGTATTGATTGAAGAAATGAATAAAAAAACTGGAAGTGCTTCAATCACAACAAATATCAAAGTACCAACAAAAATAAGCTCCGAAGAAGATGCTAGTATGTGGGTTACTTATTACTACATTAAGCCAAATCCAGCTTTAACAGTTGATGCTATAAAAGCCATAGTAAAAAGTAAAAATTATGATCCAGAAGATATATCGGGAGCTTCAGTCTCGTTCTTTGGTGAAATTTTTAAGGAAAATGATGGGAAGTTATCAGAATGGATGAATCAATTAGATTCCTTAAATGATGAACAAAAAGTCCTAGTTTGGCAATCATTATGGTTTGCAGACACTTCCAAGAGTAAGTCTATACTCAAAAATGAAAAAAATAGTGCTTCGGCTCTATTCAAAAATTATATTGATACTTTGCTGGAACAAGAACCTCCAAATATTTTAAAAGATGATGTACTAAGTGGTTATCAATTGGATATGTTATGGGGGCTTTTTTTTAAAACAGGCAATGAAGAGCCAATAAATAAGATAATAAGTGTATTGCCTTGGTCGGAAGAATACAAGAAAGAATATGATAAGAGAGTCGCAGATTATCAAAGTGGTAAGGCAAAAGAGCCAACAGAAGCAGAAGCACTTATTTTAGTAAAATATTCCGTAGGTGCAGCAGCAAAATGGGGTTTAACATCCAATTCAGTGCAACACGATAGGGTATTTGAAATTGCTGCTAAAGGAATTGTCAATCAAAAAGCAGTTACTAAAGATATTTTAAAAGAGATTGTATATGAAGCCAATAAAGAAAGGATAAGTAAATCTTAAAATAGTTGACTTCTTTGAAGAGTGTGGCCCTTCGCGACTTTTCGGAACGAACTTTGCCAGAACTCCGCTTCGCTCGGGTCGTCTAACAGAAACTCTCTTAAGTTAAGTTTAATTTCCTACCCAAACCATCTTCCCAAGCCCTCTTGCTTATCTTTTTCTTTTCCAAAAACTCCCTCAACCCTGTCTTTTGTTAATTCTAATACTTGTTTAAGATAAGGTGGAAGATTATACTTATCAGATAAGGAAATAGCTGGCTCCAAATATTTTATTATTGTTCCCTCAGAAACAGTAAAAATTAATCTGCTGCCGCATGCCAAACACTTGCCTATTAAAGGAGGTCTTCTATATTTTTCTGTGCACTTGCTGCATCTAAATTGCTGCATTGAAAATTTTCTCAAATTTCCTTTTATATCCCTCAATAGGTGCTTTTCTATCACCAGTCTTGCAACATCAGTTGCATCAACAGCTCTGATTTTGTCTGCAAGCTCCATTTGACCTTTTAACTTGTCCTCCATTGATGGTATTGTTTTGTAGGAAGAGCATTTAACACCCATGTTTATGTTGCTGACAGGATGGGTGTATCCGATTCCAGCATATTGGCCTTCAGAGTTTAATATGTTAATAAACTTGTCAATCTTTACGTTCCACGGTAATTCATAATTTTGTGTTGCCTCATAAAATTCTATAGGATATCTCTGCACAATATCTAGATCAAACACCATATCATCAACCTCTGTTGGGACTAGTATGGAAGTTAGAACTAAGGGTGTGTCTTGAGTTGAGCCTCTTGAATCTGGCAGGAATTGCCTTGAGAAATTCAGCAAGGCATCCATCAATAGAGATACCGATGCTTCATCTCCGTCACAATTATGAACTAAAATGTCGTTAGCAAAAAAGTTGTGCTCAGAAGAAACATTAAAGCAATAACTCATTTTATCTCCGATTTGTTCGATTTTTACAATTTTAGGATAAGTATAATGCTCATCAAAATCTATACGACTTCCATAAGGTTCTTTTTGACAAAGCTCATGCAAAATTCTGTTCTTACGCTCTGAAATAAAGCCAATTTGCTTAAATTTTTTAACGAAATTTGATAAAATAATGATTTTGGTTATCTTAAAGCGAGGAATTTGTTTCTGTTTTTTTAAGTAAAATTCTCTGACTTTAGGTCCAGGTTCTTTTTCATACTCATAAAATTTAGTAAATATACTAAATCGTGATAGAACAAAACTTAAATCATATTTCAAACCTTCACTAACTGTATCGCAAGTAACTCTAATATCTCTAGAACTAACACTACCATCACCTTCAAAGTAACCCCTTAATAAAGCTGCTATCTTCTCTTTTTTTAAATTTAAAAATAAGCTAGGTATTCTTTTGCTTTTAGCATTAATCCCTACACCAAAATAATTTCTAAATAATTCGTATACTATTCTTGAAGAAAAAACTACTTGGCTTGAATTTTCATAAGATGGTTTTAAACTAAAATGAGAATTAAAAACCTTCTTTACGTAATTCCTAATTTGGTTATTCCCAGCTATAGAGGTTTGATAAAATCCTTTTTTAGAAGCATTTTTTCTTAGATAACCTTCAGCAATATAAAGGCCAATCACCTCCATTAACTCGTTACCCAAACGAATTCTAATAGGAATTGAAACACTGTCTCTCTTAATAGCTATTTTTACTTTAGACGGTAGGTCTTTAAGTGATTTATTATGCTTACTTAAAAATCCTTTAACAAACTTTATCGGGAAACTATCTCTTATGCTAAAATTTTCATGTTTACTTAATGGCTTAAGTTTGCTAAGGTAATCTTCAATATTTCTTAACATTATATCGTCTCTATCAGAGAAAATTTCAGGTAAGAATATTTCTTCTATGTCTTTCTCTTCAATATTTTTGTTGTAATTAACTGTTAATTGGTCGCCTTCTTTAACCTCATAAGCTCTTTTTTCTTTTTTGCCTTTGAGATAAATTTTGTGGTAATCTGTTAACTCTATTTTTCTGCCATCTTCCAGAAATAATCTTAACATTTTACTTGGTTGGTGCTTGGTTACCTCAACAACTTCACTCTGCCCAGGATTACTCCATGTATAAATATTAGATATATCTTTTTTAAAGGTTCCAAAATTATCTGCTTTCTGAGTTGGATTTAGATTTTCTATAAGTGCCCCAATTTTCTCAATTTTCCATATCCCATTCTCTTTCATTGAAACATAACTGTCATAACTCAAACAATCGCGTCTTGTAGCAGCATGCAATAATGGATGGGCAAAGAATGCTTGTGTTTTGGAAAACCCAATTATTCTGCCTGCAATTCCGGCTGAAGTATGCGGGGCTAATACAACCACCAAATGCCCAATTAATTCTTTTTCAGATTTTAAGTTGTAGAATCTTTTTTGGTGATATAAAGAAACTAAAAGCTCATCAATAAATAAACTTATATTATAAAGGACTTTATCTGCCCCGGCCTCTGGTGCATCTTCACATTTTGGCAATATTATGTCTTGTGATTTTAACTCGAGGATTTGCTCTGAATCTGTTAGCTCTAATCCATAGATATCCTTGTGGTAACCCATATCCTTTAATTCTTCTACAGAAGTTCCAATTTCTTTTGGTTTGAAATGGGTTATGGGGAGTTGTGTCATATCGTACCTAGTGGTGCCATCTCTATTAACAGGTATATCATATTTTGCCCTCAGAATCCCTTTTGCAAAATGCTCAGGAATGTGATTTTTACTTGAAGTGCCTCTAACTCCTTTGATTAAATCAGGGTATTGCTGCATATTGAGCTTTTTCAGCAGGCTTTTGAAGTAATATCCTATATCAATTCTTTGTGGTTTGTATTGAATAACCTCACCATGCCTGCATTTAGTTCCTTCTACCAATCCGCATATGTTGCAATACCCCGTCTTCGTTGTTTTTGTGTCGCATTGCTCACATACGCTAAGGATAGTTTCTTTTTTGCATTTACCACAAAAATATGTTGGGAATTCTGCTTCTACACTACCAACTTCCATTTCGCTTTGGAAAGACCTTAGTTTACCTCCTTCTTTTCCTATAGGAAAAAGTGTGTGCGGTTCACCGTCAAGTTTCCTTACTTTTGCCTTTTCTGGTCTGCCCATTCTAGCACCAATAAAAATGCCTGACTTATCCCTAAGTTTTATCTTAGAAATAGAATTTATTAAATCTAGAACATCATCAATTTCAGAACCCTTATATTGCTCATAAAAATTCTTTTCATCTAATCTCAAGACAACATACAATATTTCTGCATCTTCATTTTCTACTATTGTGAATTCGTCATTTATAAGAATGTGGGGTGCACCGAGTACTTCAAGCACTCTCTTTCCAACCTCATTTTTTGGCAGTATAATCTTTTTGATGTTGTTTCCTTCAGATTCTATCTTTGCAGATGCAAGCCACTTAAGCAATTCCATAAAGTTTTCTTTTGATATTGTTTTCCAGTGATAAGTGTAATAGGGATGTAATGGCACCATGAGGGTTTTGCTTAATATTATGGCTGTTTTTGCATCTGGTTTCTCAAAAAAAGAATTTTTAATGATATTTTCCAAGTATTTTTCGTCAATGTTTGTCAATTGTGATAATTTGTAATAATCTAACGAGCCAAACATATTTACTATTCCTTTTTCAACTTCTAGCGACCACCATTCTTCACAATAGCCTGCTGGCGGCAAAGGATGTGCCCTATTAAAGAAATCACCATAGCTAATCAATATATCCCCTAAAAATAAGATTTCCTTGATGGTGTTTGATACTTGCTTCGCTTTATGCTCGCCATCTAGTCTTATCACACTACCATCATTCAATTTTACTATCGGCCCTTCTATGCAATCACACACGCTTATAGCTGTTGCCTTTCCAGGTCTTTCAACCTTTAATTGTGTTCCAATTGCTATGTATTTGTTAAGAATAATCATAGTTGCTGGGTGTATTGCTGATGCTGAATACCCAGAAGTTCTGCATCTCCCATATCGCAAGCGAAACCCTCCAACAGCCAAGGGGTGTGTTAAAACCGGTCTGCCAGCAACGAGGTCTTGTATATAAGTGTATATTGGTGATATTTCTTTCTTTATGGATTTTTCTTTTGCCTTTGTTTCTTTTTGCAACTGAACAAATTCTTGCAAAAATGACCAATGTTCAATGCCAAATTCGTGCCCCCATTTCTTGATTTGGGGCCAAATCTTGGCAGCTTTTTGTGCAACACACTCGCCTAGAACCAAGCAAGGCCCGCTTCTTATTCTGTTTGTTTCTATCCTCTCTGTATCTTTGTAGTTTGAAACCTCTATTTCTTCTGACGCATCGCCGTCAATTTGGATTGGTAAATTGCTGACAAGAAACCTTATTTCTTTTTCACTAGGCAGATATTGAAGATTAGTTACTCTCTCATGATAATCGTAAAGTTCTGTGACCATTCTTCTTATTTCTTTTTCTGATGGGTCATAAACATCATAACCCATATTCTTTCGGATATAATCTGCTATAATGACGCTTAATGCCCCTGCAGTTCCTCCTGCGCTCCTTATCGGTCCAGAATACATTAAAGCTAAATATTCTTTTCCATCTGCCCTTTTTCTAAATTTTAATTCTACAAAGCCCTCTAATGGTGAAGCTACTACACCTAATGTTAAATAGGCTAAACCGATTCTTATGCCTGTTTCGATTGCCTCTTTTTGTGTCTCAAATCCGCAGAATTTCTGTTGTGCTGTTTCTAAAGATATTTTAAATGCAACTCTCCAGTTCAATTTTCCATAAATATCTTCAAGTTCCTTAATTCTTTTTGGTATTCCGCTGTTCATGATATGCGGGGCAACTACGCTCACTAAGCCCTCTACACGTTCTGCCATGTTTTTAGCTACTAGTATGTTTACTGTTTCCTCTGGGTCGTAACTTTTCGATCTTGCTGTATTTGCAATCTTATATGCAAAGTTTATTTTTTTTGTTATACCGTCTGCATAATCTTTATTTGTCATTTTACTGCCCAAATTTCAGTATTTTTACATCCCTTGTCTGTAGATTTACAATCGGAACCCTGCTTGGCTCTGGATTATGTCCAACTTTCTCTTGGAATATTGTTTTGCTCTGCCAGCAACTTCCGCAGATTAATGTTGTATTTCTATAATTTGCTGTTGCTGTTTTGTGTATATGGCCGCTAAGAAAGAAGTCTGGAACGTTTTCAATTACTAGCGGGTCTTTTTTTGTATCTGGAATGTAAAGTGTTGACAAATGTGTAGGTGCTAAATGTCTTCTCTTCAATAAAAATTTCATTATTAAGTCTGCCCTGTCATAGCCCCCTTGTGATCTTAATGATTCAACTTCAGCAACAAAATAATCAAAAGAATATCCATGATACATCAAAACATCAAAGCCAATAAATCTGCTTGAAGAATCAATATTAACCAATGAAGGGTTTGAAACCATTATGGTATTATTTAGTTCGTGTAGTGGTTTGGCAAAATCTTTTGACAATAGTGGTTGTGGTTCTGAAATGCGCAAAGCATCGTGATTGCCGGGGCAAATGATCAATGGTATGTGTTGTGGTATTTGTTTTAGGAGCTCTGCGCATTCCTTGTATTGTTGGTAAATATCTTTTGTTATCAGTTCTTTATCCTGTTCCGGGTAGATGCCACATCCGTCTACTAAGTCACCTGCAATGAATATATGTCCAACATTATTGGCTATATGTCTTTGCTGTTCATTTCCAATATCGCCATTTATCCATCTGATAAATTTTTCAAAATCGTCTGGCAAAAACCTTGAAGATCCTACATGCAAGTCAGATAAAAATAATGCATAACTTTCCTGCTCTGATTTTTTTAGTTCCTTGTTTGTGGGTATGTCGGGCCAGACAATATTATTGGCAAATATCATAGCTTCTGTGTTAACCCCTACAACACCTATAACCTCATCTAAAACTATGTCTTTTGCATCATTGAATAAGGAAGGCTTGTTCTTGTTTACTAGCACTCTTCTTTTTCCAGTAGGGTCTTCAAGAACAAGAAGTAAATTGCCGTTTTTGGTGATTTGTTTATCACTTACAATCCCTATTATCGCTAAATTCTCTCTTTCTTTTTTATTTGTTATTTTGCTGACAGAAACTGTATTTTTAAGCTCTTGTCTTTGTTTCAGGATTTTTTCTATTGCCTTGTATCTGTTATTAAAGTAATCGACAAAATCTTGTGGATCTCTTTTTTTTGGCTCTTCTTTATAAGAGTGTATGATTTTAACCTTGTTTTTTTGTTGTTCTTCTTTTGTTGCGTCTGTCTTTTGTGTTTTGGTTTCATCAATTAATTTGTTTAAATCCAAGCCAACAAAAGGTTCTTCGTCAATTTGTTTTGATTCTAATAAGTTAAATATCTTAGAAACTTGCTCATATTCGCTGATTTCATTTAATTGTTCTGAACTTATCAAAACTCCTTTTTTTAAAAAAATGTCAACTATTTCACGTTTTTTTTTTATAAGTTCTTGTTGCATGTTAAAGGCGTATGCTCTCCTCCAGAATATTTTTTATTTTAGGCAAGGTTGTATTGGGAATTTCTAGCGATATGTCTCTTGTTCTTCCATACCTTCCTTTTGATATTACCTTGGCATTTACTATTCCAAGCATGTCGAACTCTGATATTATATCTGAAACGCGTCGCTGGGTTAGTATGCTTGTGTTTGTTTTATTGCATAATGATTTGTATAATTCATAAACTTCTCCAGTAAATATGCTCTTGTTCCTTTCAGGTTGAATGGAAAGAATGGAGTAAAGCACAAGCTGATGCTGCTTTGGTTGTGTTGAAACTATGTCTGTTATCCTGTCTCTGTCAATTTTTTCTTCAGCTTCGTCTATGTGCTCAATTGTAATTTTTTTGTGATTTTTTCTGTCAGCTACCTCACCAGCAACTCTTAGAAGCTCAAGGGCCCTGCGTGCATCACCATGATCACGGGCTGCATATGCAGCACACTTCTCTATAACGCCTTGCTCTAGAACATCTTTGTTAAACGCTAATTCTGCCCTCTTCCTCAAAATAGCTTGGATTTGCAAGGCATTGTATGGTGGAAAAACAATTTCCTCTTCAGAAAGGGACGACCTTACTCGTGGATCTAGGTTGTCAACAAACATTATATCGTTTGATATTCCTATTATTGATATTTG
>JACPMP010000047.1 GCA_016185915.1 Candidatus Woesearchaeota archaeon | reverse complement strand
CAAACCACTCCAAGTCCTCTTGACCAGATTTTAACATCTGGACTAATTCCATGTCTGCCATAATGATGTTAATTGAATACAGATATTTAAACTTATGGTTAAGGTTCAAATATTTACAATATGGAAAATAATCTACATATTTTAATTGAAGATAATATTACCTATCTTGATTAATATAACCCCAATCCAAAATACCAGAACAATTACGATAGCTGTTGCCCATTTTCGTTTACTTTTGTCAGCAATTAAAAATCCTATAGCTAAAATAAATTCTATAATAAATGCCCATAGCGTTGTCAAAAAACTTGTATTTGCAATTTCTGCGGAGTCTGGATAATTTATAACATATTTTTTAGACGTGATTGGATTAGTTATTTCAATAGGTTTTTCATAAGCAAGTATATCAAATAAAATATTAGAAACGTTTTGAAGTTCTTTTTTAGATTGATTAAGTTGCACTAATAAGATACTATAATTTTTAGAAAGTTGTTTATAGTTTTCTTCAATATTTTTTAAGCGATTATGCTCTTCTATTGTAATTTTAATATATTGTTTTTTACATCCATTTACTAAAATTATAAATAGCAATAAAAAAATCAATAAACAAATTTTGTATCTTTTAAAATTTTTCATCTCAAGCTTTCTTCAATAATCTTCTTTTCCTCCTCTGTTATTCCGTAAAGTTGATAGACTAATTCGTCAATTTCTATGTCTATTTTCTTGATTTCTTGCTCTATTTTTTGCTTTTCCAGAGTATTTTTGTCTCCGATTTCCTGAAGCTTTTTGTTTAGGGAGAGCATTTTGTTTACTAAATCAACAATACACCTTTCTTGATTAGGGTTTGGAAGATGAAGTGGAAAGTTTCTTGCATATTCATACATGAATTCCATAGTTAATTGTGAACGATTCCATAAATATCTATGTGCAAACCAATTAATCAGTTTTGAGTTAAATATCGCCAATAGGAATTTTAAATTAACCTTTGAGTTCCATATCAAAGTTACTGTTTTGTCAGCATAATTATCATCATTTGCATAAGTTCCAACAATTCTTGCATTCCTATAATTTGCAATTATTTTTTCTCCATATCTACAAACAATCCTTTGGAAAATTAATTTTTCTCCTTTAACATAATAAAAGTTGTCTATATATTTTTTCTTTAGGAAATATTCAGAAGTTGCATAATATCTTTGCACTTCTCTGCCTCTTAAACACGGAATAGAATCTGCTGTATGACTTTTTGATAAATATTTTGCTACTAATCCCCCCCAATTTACTTTAGCAACCTCTTTTAAGGTAGTAGAATTACTTAGAATTTTCTCAAAAATACTGTAGTTTTCATCAGTAATCCAAAGTGGTAATCTTTGTTCGTTAAAATATTTTATATTTGATGTATCTTCTATTATTTTTCCTTTATTAGAAAAGCCTACAATGACTTTTTTGTCTTCTTTTTTATGTTTTTTTAAGATAAAAATAATTTGTTCCAATTCAACCTCTTCAAAAGCCTCTGAAGAGTCTATCACATATTTTAGATTCTTTCTGAGTAATAATTTTCTTGTTCCACTCCAAGCAGATGTATATGTTAATTGCTTAGGAACAATAAATGAAAGGTTTCCATTATCTTTCAAAACCAAGTCTCCCAAAAATATAAATAATGAGGCAGTATTTCCAGTTTTGTCCTCATTAAATTTTGATTTAAGATATTTCTTTTCTTTTTCATTCAATTCAGCCCCATAAGGCGGATTACCTATCACCACATCAAAACCGCCATTTTCTATTATTTCCTTAAACTGCTCTTCCCATTTGAAAGCTTTGTAACCAGCAACATTCTCATCATCAATCAAGGAATCTCCGCATTTGATGTTATTATGAAGTTCTGGTAATTTCTGCCCTCTTTCTGCTAACTTCAATGACAAATTCAGTTTGCAAATGTCAACTGCTCTCTCATCTTTATCAACTCCGTGAATACAATTTAACATTAAATTTTTCTTTTCTTCATAATTTAGCTCTCTTTTCAGAATATTTTTGGCATCAAATGCCTTAATCAAAAAACTTCCACTTCCGCAGGCGGGGTCTAATATCTTGACTTTGTTGATAGAAGCAAAAGACTTTCCTTTGATATATTCTTTGACAGTATTGCGAACAATGTAGTCCACGATATAAGTTGGAGTGTAATAAATTCCTTCGCTTTTTCTTTTGCCTTTGCTTTCTTTCTCCTTAAATCTTTTCTCTCCAGCTATCACATGCCCTATAAAGTTCTCATAGGTTTTGCCTAGGATGTCTGCTTCGATGGAAGCAAAATCATAAGGGAGCTTATCCTTAGGTTTTCTTAAATCTGTTAATATTTTTAATAAAACTGCATCTTCAATAAAGAACTCATCGCATTTGCCAAACTTAAACAAATCACTATTATAATCATTCCAATATTTTTTAAATATACTTCTTATTTTATCCAAAAGCCAAGACTGACTTTCATAATGCTTGTCTTTTTTAAGCTCAATTAATGATTTAAGTTCGGAGTCAACAAAACCCTTATCTTCAGTATAACAAATAAAAATAATCCTATCCAGAAAGCGCTGTATTTCTTCCTCAACTTCGTACTTTGATTTTTCATCAGAAAGATCATATTTATTTTGCCTAGGATGTTTTTTAATGTTGTTAATTATAGACTGTCTCCAATCCTTAAGATTTTCAAGAAGTTCAACATCAACTTTTGCTCTTCTTTTAAAATTTGCAAGTTTAAGATAAAGTGGATTTTCTTCTCCTTTCTCAATCCAAATTTCCTTGCTGAAATTATAAAGCAAGTCAAAATCATCATCTGTATAATTTTCTATATTAATTATTTTAACAGCAGCTTTTAGCGGATTATCAACTTCAACATCACATCTAAGAATTATAAAATGCTTAAAATTGGTTAGTATTGCGAATGTTTTTTCTTTTGAATGAGCATAAGAAATAGTTTGTTTGTAAAAATCACTATAATCCACTATATCCTGAGTCAATGACTTAGCTTCAACAATAAATTGGGTAACGCCATTAATACAGACTAGAATATCCACTCTTTTACCGCTTGCAGGAACTTCAACTTTGAATTCTTGAGGGTCTTCTATATCCCATCCAAGAACATCTCTTACAAAAGGTTCGATTAAACTTCTAGATATTTGCTTCTCATTGCCAATAAAATCTTTTAAATGTTTATTTGAGTTATATCTATCAATCAAATGTTTTAAAGCGAGTTTACTCTTTTCCTTATCCATAGCTAGAAATCAAAGTCTATTCTATAAAAAATTTCCTATTATATAGTCAATTATCAAATTCCGCAACCTTTATATATTAATCCCAAATTAACATCATATTAAGGTGATATTAATATGGTGCAAGCGATAATAAACATATCGGAAAAGGCAAACAGGGTAATAAACATAGTGAAGGCGAAATATGGATTAAAAGACAAATCAGAGGCAATAAACATAATGGCAGAAGAATACCAAGAATCAGTCATGGAGCCTGAATTAAGGCCAGAATACATTAAAAAGGCATTAAAAATACAGAGACAGGCACCGATTAAGGTCGGAACAGTAGAAAACCTAAGGAAAAGGTATGAATAATGGCTTATTCTTTGCTCATCAGACCGGAGTTAGATAAAAAACTCCGAAAACTTATAAAGAAAAACAGAAAGCAGTATGAAATAATCATGAAAAAATCTGCTGAAATTGAACTTAATCCGCAGCACTACAAAAACCTAAGAGCACCGCTCCAGCATCTAAAAGAAGTGCATATAGACGGGCATTTTGTCCTAACTTTCTCAGTTGATGAAAATACTAAAACAGTGATTCTTGAAGATTTTGACCATCATGGGAAGATTTTCAAAGATTAAATGTATTTGAATAATGCCATTACCATAACCTTATAAATAACCATCTATCTTTCTAGTTTAATTGAATTTGCACTATGAGAAACTTTAATCGGGATAGGAAATTTGGAAGAAGAGATGCGATTTTAGAAAAGAAGTTGAAATGCATAGCGCAACCTGCGACAAATGCGGTGCAAGATGCGAAGTTCCTTTCAGGCCAAGCGGGAGCAAGCCAGTTTACTGCAATGATTGTTTTAGAAAAGGTGAAAATTTTGAATCAAAGGGCCCAGATCAAAATAAAAAAGAGTTTGACATAATAAACGAAAAGCTTGACAGGATTTTGGAAGCATTGGGAAAGGATTAATCCAGAAATTACTGTAACTCACTTCTTAAAATAAAAGTATTCAAGAAAAAGAATCTTAAAGAAAAAATAAGTTACTTGCCGGCATCAATCGCTTTCTTGCTCACTGTCATCTTCGTCTGCATCGGATGACTCGCTGGCATTAACTGCTTTGTGGCCCCTATCACCTTTACTTACATTAACTGCTTTTGGGCCCCTGTCCCCTTCGGCTACATCAAAAGTAACGGAATCATTCTCGCTCAAAGTCACGCCTTCGTTTAATCCAGTCTTATGAACGAAATACTCTTTTCCGTCATCTCCTGCTATAAACCCGAATCTCTTCATTTCATCGAAAAACTTTACTGTCCCTTTCATTTTTTTCCCTCATCAATCACTTTGTTTATTGATTTTCAATTGGCAATCATCGCAATAATTTTTTTTTGCATCAACCTTGTGCACCACAAACCTTTTTCTGCACAGCCTGCAAAACTTGACAATTTTGTAATCAATCATTTAGTCCCAAAATATGTTTGGTATTATGCTTTTATTTTTAAATGCTTCTTTTTTATATATATCCCATTAAGAAAAATTGCTTTATCAAAAACCACTGGACATCTCTGCCTAAACTATTTAAACACCAAAAACTTGCTGATTTATGCCAAAGTTTGAATTGACTTCCATGAGTGCAACCAAAATCTTTAAATATAAGCTGCGCTTCATTAACCCACTACATATAGTATATTGACGACATCTGACACACTATATATTGTGTTTTCGGCTGAGTAGTGAAAATAAGGTATTTTAACAATAAATCACAAAAAACAATAAAAAATAAACAAAAGAGGTTATTGAAAATGTCAACCAAAATTTCTCAAATGAGGAAAAGGGATGGAAGAGTAGTAGCTTTTGACCAAAACAAGATAACAAATGCTATTTTTAAGGCTGCAAGAGTTGTTGGAGGAAAAGACAAAAAGATTGCACAAGCATTAAGCGATAAGGCAGTGGCAGAACTAGAAAAACTAGGCAAAGACATTCCATCAGTTGAAGAGATACAAGACATTGTTGAAAAAGTGCTAATTGAAGAAGGTCATGCTGCAACTGCTAAGGCATACATTCTCTACAGGCAGGAAAGAGCAGCTATAAGAAAAGAAAAACAGTTGGTTCTTGAAAAAGAAGAGATTGATGAGGTTGATAAAAGGTTTGACGTTAATGCATTAAGGGTTTTAAAAGCGAGATATTTAAGAAAAGATGCAACTGGAAAATTGATTGAAACGCCTAAGCAGTTATTCACGAGAGTCGCTGTTCACGCAGCATTGCCAGACTTGTTTTATGACAGAAGGGTATTTGATATTGAAAGTAGGCAACCGGTCAATGAAACAGAAGATTTCAGCCAAATTGCAAATGAAGATAGATACTCCATTGGAAAGTACAAGTTCAACAGATATCATCTTGAAGCTCTAAAAAGAATGTACGACAGGTTCAACGGAAACAAGCAGATGAAAGTAGCATGGAGTAAGTTCTTTGATATGATAAAGAAAGGAGACTTTAACAGCTACGAAAAAAACATAGACGAGTTCTACAATTTAATGACATACAAGTTATTTATGCCAAACACTCCGGCTATTGCAAATTTTGGAAACCCTTTGGGAATGGGTAGTGCGTGCTTCCATCCAAACCAACCAGTTATGACAGCAAATGGCCCAAAGGAAATAAAAGATATTAAAGTTGGTGACTCTGTGCTAACGCATAAGGGAAGGTTCAGAAAAGTTGAGAAAGTATATATTAGAACTACAAACTTATTATATCAAGTAAGCTGCAGCAAGCTCCCAAATCCTTCTATGCTTGTAACAGAGGAGCATCCTATTTTAAGCTTTAAGGACAATAAAATTCAATGGCTGCAACTAAACGCTCTTGATGAAAATGACTATGTGGCTTTATCTTATCCTAAAGAAATGCATAACATTGAAGAAATAAAGGTAAGCGACATAGTGAAAAATGTTAAGATAAATGAAAAGGGTGAGTGCGCTTATGAATACAAAGGAGGCAAATTCAATGCTTTTGTCCATACAACAAAGCCTGTAAAGAATAAAATTGCTGTTGATTATGAATTGATGAAGCTTTTTGGGTATTACCTTTCAGAAGGCTCTATTGCAAACAAAGATTGTGTGAGGTTTACCTTCTCAAGCGACGAGGAAAGCTATTGCCAAGAGGTAATTTCTATAATGGAAAAGAAATTTGGAGTTTCTGCAAGGATAGAAAAAACCAACAATGAAAATAGGAAATGGCTTTCTTTAAGGTTCCATTCAACAATCCTGGCTAATTTTTTTGAGAGTATTCTGGGCAGGGGCTACAGCAAAAAGCGCGTACCTCAATGGGTCATGATGCTCCCAAATGAAAAGCAGAAAGGCTTGATGGCGGGCCTTATAAGGGGCGATGGAACGATATTCAAGAACTCCAATAAGACAAATGCACGGCTTGTCATGTGCAACCAAAATGTAGTTTATGCTTTCTGGCAGATGTCCATGCGCTGTGGCGTTTTTTCTGCTCTAGGAAAGGAATCCATGCCAAAGCTAGGCTCAACACAGCCATATAGATGTACTATAAGCGGAGAAAATGGATTATTGCTTATCAATGAATTATATGGCAAGCAGGAGACAGACAGCGGCTTTAAGCCAAATACAATTTCCATTGAAGGCGTGACCTTCACAAGAATAGACAAAATATCAAAAGTGGATTATGTCGGGTCTGTTTATAACCTTGAAGTGGAAGAAGACCATTCATATGTTGCAAATATGGTGTCAGTCCACAATTGCTTTGTCCTAGACGTTCCAGACAGCATAGACGGCATAATGGAAACTCTCAAAAACACAGCTATTGTATTTAAGGCAGGAGGCGGCATGGGTTATAACTTCTCCAAACTTAGACCAGAAGGTGACTTTGTCAGCTCAACAGGAGGAGTTGCATCTGGACCAATAAGCTTTATGAGATTGTTTGACACAATGACGGAGGTGATAAAGCAAGGCGGCATTAGAAGAGGCGCTAATATGGGCATTTTAAACAGCAACCATCCTGATATCGAGAAATTCATAACTGCAAAAGAAGGCAACAAAGCTTTGAGGAACTTTAACATATCTGTCTTGATAATGTCGGATTTCTGGGACTATTACGAAAAGAACGAGCCGTATCCATTAGTCAATCCAAAGGACGGAAGTGTTGTCAAATATGTAAACCCAAGAATGCTGTTTGACAAGATAGTTTATCAGGCATGGGAATCTGCAGAGCCTGGAGTTATTTTCTTTGATAAGGTTAATGACTACAATCCATTTTATGAGCATCTTGGGCCGATTGTGACGACAAATCCTTGTGTTGCTGGTGAGACATTGATTTTGACAAAAGCTGGTTTAATGCCTATAAAAGAAATTGCTGAGAAGTATCCAACTGGTGGAGTTGAGTTAGTTGTACCTCAAAAAGTTCAAAGTGGAAATTTATTTTTGATGAAATTGTTATATGTTTCTAAATTTAGAGCATTCAAAACCGGAAAAAAATACACAATTAAATTAATAACAAAAACAGGAAAGATGCTAAAGTGTACACCTGACCATAAAATATTAACGACAAATGGGTGGGTAGAAGCTGAAAGATTGACAATAGAAAATAATATTATTGTTGATAGTGAAGGAGGTATAGATATTTTAGATAGAATTGAACCAAATGGTATTGAAGAAGTTTACGACATAACAGAACCAGAGACACATTCTTTCATTGCAAATGGTATTGTTGTCCATAATTGCGGCGAAGTTCTTCTCTACCCAAACGAGCCATGCAATCTTGGCTCAATAAATGTATGGGCTTTTGCAAGACAGGATGAAGAAGGCAATCCTTATGTTGATTGGGATGCTTTAAGAGAAGTTACAAGAAACTGCACAAGACTTCTTGATAATGTAATTGATGTAAACAACTTTCCATTAAAAGCGATTGAAGAGATGAGTCTTGCAACAAGAAAAATTGGCTTAGGGGTTATGGGTGTTGGCGACTTGCTATATGAATTAAGACTGCCATACAACACAGAAGAAGGCAGAAAGTTTATGGAGAAATTGATGGAATTTATTGCATATTGGAGCAAAGTAGAGAGCATTGAATTGGCTAAAACAAGAGGGAAATTGCCTTATTATGACAAGAGCTTCTACAAGCAAGGACGGCTTCCATTTAGAGGTGCTGATTTGAGAGATGAATGGCGCTTTGAGTGGGATAAGCTAGGTGAAGACATAAGAAAATACGGCATCAGAAATGGGTACACAACAATAATTGCGCCAACAGGAAGCATTTCAATGATTGCTGGATGCAGCTCTGGAATGGAGCCGGTTTATTCCCTTGTCTTTGAAAAAAATGTTAAGGTTGGAAGCTTTTATTACATTGACCCAGCTGCTGAAAAAGTGCTTAGGGAAGAAGGATTGTACAATGAAAAATTAATGGAGGATATTAATGAGCACAAGGGGGGTATTCAAAGAATTGATTACGTGCCTGAAAGAATAAGAAAAACTCTTGTAACTGCAATGGATATAACGCCAGAAGATCATATAAGGGCGTTAGCTTCATTCCAAAAATGGGTTGACTCTTCAATATCTAAAACTAATAATTTCCCGGCAGATGCAACTCTTGAGCATATGAGAGACAGCTATATACTTGCTTACAAGCTCGGGTGCAAAGATGTAACTGTTTTCAGGGATTCAAGTATCAAAGACCAAGTGCTTGTAGCGCCAAAAACTAAAGAGAAGAAAGAAGAAGTAAAAATTGAAATCAAGCCAGAACAAAAGAAAATGATTAAAGAATCAGAATCAGGCTTGGTATTTGAGGAAAATGAAAATAACACTCAACCAATGAGCAAAGCAGCTATAAAAAATTGCCCAGAATGTGGAACAAAAGTAGAGATTAAAGAAGGCTGCTTAACATGCCCAAGCTGTGGCTGGGGACTTTGCATGTGATTTTTTTATGTTTCTTTTGTTTTTATTTTAAAATTTGAATCCTAAAAAAAGAGATTTAACTTTGTTGGCAATTATATCCATCAAAAAATTAATTCACATTAATAAGAATGTTCAATAAAAATAAAATTCAATCCGTCGCTTCGCGACAAAAATTAGACTCGGCGAAAATTCTTCTGTCATTGAATTTTCGCCTCGGATTTATCAATTAAGAATGGATTAATGAATCAGTAGGTGAGGCAAAATTAGTG
>JACPMP010000131.1 GCA_016185915.1 Candidatus Woesearchaeota archaeon | reverse complement strand
CTCAAGCATCTCGTAACCAGTAAGCTCAAGTTTGACCTCTTTTCGCATATTAGCTACAATATAGCTAACTACTATAAAATCATTTCGCTGTTATAGAATATACTTCAAGAAAAAATGAGTCACTTCACTAAATGATTATCAAGTTTAAATGCACTCCAAATACATTCCATAAATATTTTATTTACCCAAAAAATAACCCAAGCAATTTTGCTGCTAATCCTCCTACAACAAGATACAATATTAGTGATATTCCTATAAAGATTGGTATATATTTTACTCCTGATTTTATGTTACCTTTTTTAATCGTTGAAATCATCATTGCAGAAAATAATGAAGTGATTACTAAAGACACAACTGCAAATATCCTAAAGTCAGATTGTGATATACCCGTTCCTGAAAAGGTTAATGGAATACCGGCATTTGCTGCAGCACTTGTTGTGCTTCCCAAAGCAGAGCCAAGATTGTGCACGACTTCTACCAAAACCCCAGACAAAGCGAACAAAAATGGTGCTGCAACTACAGTTGCAAAAGTGATAAATATCACGTAAGTCATGACATTAGCAGACATCTCTTTCATCATCGATTTTTGCTCCTGGATGTTTACTGCCACCCTATTTAGCAAATCTCCAATTTCACCTCCAGCTTCTATGCCCTCATTGAGCATGCTTATTGATCTTTTTAAAATAACAGAGTCATATCGTGAGGCAAATTTCTCCAACGCTGTTTTCAAGTCAACCCCGCTCATTGTTTCTTTCGCAACTATCTCAATTTCTTTTGCCAAAACACCAAACCTTGGCCTGACAGCGTACCATAAAGCGCGATCAATTGTCATGCCTGCATTTATGTTTGAGGCCGTCAATTGCAAAAAATCTGGAAGAACCTCTTCTACGTCAAGCTTCCTTTTGAAAATCTTTAAATCAACAGCCAAATAAAATATAATCCATAATGCAAATATCAAAAGCACGAAAACAAAAATCCAAAGCACAACCATTGACGCAACCACAGTGCCCCATGTAATGCCATATGTTACAGAAAAATAATAAATAAGATATCCGGATACTGCAAGATTTGTCAGAATAGCAATGTTAAAAAATATTTTGGAAAGCTTTTGAGTGCTTATATCAAGGCCTGCTCTCTCAAGATAGTTCTTTATTCTCTGCCTCCTCTCCTGCGCCATTAATTTTTTTTGCTGCGCCTTTTTAAACTTTTTTTTAAAGAACTCAATCTTTTTCTCTGGCTGAACCGCTTCTGTTTTTTTCTTGAATATGTTTTTTATGCTAAACATTGTTAAAAATCAATTGCTGGTCTGGAAAACTTAACTATAGCGATAAACATGAACTGCACAAATCCAAGGAAGCCCGCAAGTGCAAGCAGAATTGTCAAGCTTAATTCGAATTGTATGAAAGAAGACAATATTATCAGCATTGTCATTCCCAAAGTAGGCAGGATAACTGCGACTACCATATAGAACATTGCCAATGGATTAAGCTTTTTGCCAAATTTATTAACCTCTGTTATCTGATCTTTTGTTATCTGCTCCATCGCAGAATAAAGAGATTTTGCTACATTAGAGCCTGTCCTTATTGAGTTTATAATCTGCCACAATATCTTTCTGAAGTCATTTGAAGGTACAAATTCAACTGCCTCGTTTAACGCATCTTCCATGCTTGTCCCCAAATCAACTTTGTCTGTTATTTCCTTGAAATATTTTCCTATGATTTCGTAATTTTTTGAAATGTTTGCCATTGCATTATACAATGGAACGCCAGATTCAAGCTCCACTATAATAAACCTGCCAGCAAAAACAATTTCCCTGCTTATTTCTTTTTCCTTTCTTGATATTTTTACATCAGGCAGCCTTATCATATAAAAGAACATAACAAAAAATATTATTGGAATAATCAAAAATAATGCACCTCTAACTAAATCTAATTTTGCAAGCACCAAAAACAAGAAAACAACTAAACCAGTCGTCATATAAAATGCAGAAATGAATGTTTTTTTAATAAAGTCCTCTGGCTTGTCCTCTATTCCAGCTTGTTTTAACTTTAGCTTGAGATTTGGAAATGTCTTTGAGATTCGTTGAAACGCTGTGTTTAAAGTGCCTGCTTTAATTTTAACCACCTCAACTGGAACCAGTTGACATTTAATCAGCCAATAGTTTATTCTTTCTTACACAACCCATTAAATTATCCTTATTTGTGTAATATTCTGCCATGACTCTTCCAACAGTATCAACAGTATTAATATTATTTTTTACAAGCCACTTTAATACAGCTTCTTTCTCCTTTAGAGATCTATTTAGCTCACTTCTTGAAAAGCCAGTGAATAATTCTATTGTGCTTATCAATGCCTTTGAGTTTGCAACCTTTTTTAATGCACCTTTCCTAATATCTAACTGGATAAGCACATTTGGCTCAGAATCAGGCAATATTTCAGCTATCTGGAATGTTTTTCTTACACCAGTCCTTCTATTTCTGTACTGCACAATTATCATTGATATGGCTGGCAGCATTGTCTTTGGGATTTCAATAGGGGGGTTTGTAAGGCGTGTTATAGTTTCACGAGTATCATTTGCATGCACGGTTGCATAAACAGAATGGCCTGTATGGATTGCTTCAAATAATACCTCAGCTTCTCTTTTTCTCCTGATTTCACCTACTATTATTCTGTCAGGCCTCATTCTTAATGAGTTGACAAGCAAATCAAGCATTGAAACTTCGCCTTTGCCTTCAGGATTTGGCAGTCTAGTTACCATCGGAATCCAATGCAGAAATTTAGGCAGTTGAATTTCTCTGGTGTCTTCTATGCTTATAATCCTTTGATTAGGGGGAAAAAAATTTGCAACTACATTAAGCATAGATGTTTTTCCAGTTGCAGTTCCGCCAGATATTAGTGTTGATAGCTCATATTGAACTCCGAGCCATATTAATGCAGACGCTTCTGGCGAGATTGTATTGTCTTTTATGAAATCAGTAATTGTCCATGGCTTGGCTGCAAATTTTCTCAGCGTTATTGTATTGCCTTGTACGGAGATTGGCTCAAGTGTTGCATTGACCCTGTCCCCTCCCTTGAGGTGAGCATCCATTAATGGCTCTAATATCGTTAGCTGCCTTCCAATTCTTCTTCCAATCATTGTAGCGTAATGCCTTATCTGGTCTTCACTTGAAAGCATTATGTTTGTCTTTAGCCAGCCAAATTTTATATGATAAACCCATACTGGGTCTTCTGCTTTGTTAATTGCCACCTCCTCAAGATTTACATCATCCATTAAAATTTCAATGCTTCCAAGTCCAAGGCTTCTTTGTATAAGGTATGATCTAAGAAAATTAGTTGTTTTTTCGTCAGCATCTGGAAAATGCTTGTTGACTAAAGTAGTTATCGCATCAATAAACTTTTGCTCAATAACCCCAGTATCTTTTGTTGTAAGAATATCAACCATGCCCAAGCTGACCTGCGCTGTAAGCTCCTCTCTTATTTTCTCAAGAATTATCTCTGTATTTTTGCTGATGCTTGAGATTGAAACATCATATATAGGCACAAACTCATTCTTTTTTTTGTACACCTTTATTGTGATAGGTATATTGTCGGAAATAAAGTTATACGTTGCAAGAAGTTTTATATCTTCTTTTTTAAGTGATGGATAAGTTGACTTAGCTTTATCCTCTTTCTTTTTACTTTCTTGTACAGCAATTGGAGATAGTCCTGTGACTTTCACTTGCCCCTTTATTTCCTCTTTTTCAGCATGTTGAGCAACCTCTATACCCTTTTCATGCTTCTTCAAACTAAATCGTTTCAACAAAATCTACACCTCTTTTTTAATCAATTATTTTCTGAAAAATGAGCTGAATTCTTTAAGCTCTGCTTCAAACTCCGTTTTCTTTTTATCCACTTCGGTGAACTTCTTCTCTAGATCAGTCATCTGCTTGCCCACATCTCCGCTTTTTGAACTTAATTGAAAAGACTTGGCTTTTTTTATCAACTCTATCAGACTTTTTTCCAGCTCATCACGATCTTTGTTTACTTTGTCAACCAAGTTTATGACGGCCAATTTTTTCTTAAAAAAATCTTCAACTTTTTTTGTCATGCCTTTCACATTTGCAACACTTTTTTGCTTTTGGGATAATTTCTTTAAAATTTTCTCTTGAAGCTCAAAAACTTTTCTTTCTTGCTCCTTGCTTTTCTCTACCAAGGGGTCTATAACAGATTTTTCTTCGTCAACTCGCTGCTTTACATCCCCTATAAGAGCCGTTAATTTTTCTATATGCCCTTCTGAATTTTTTATTGACGTATCCTCGTCTAAAATCCTTTTTTCTATAATGCTTATCATTCCTTTTAGCTCTGCTAATCTTTTATTTAGTATTCTCTCGCTTTCTTCTATAGATTCAGCTTCTGACTTTTCTTTGGTTAATTCTTTCTTTTCCCTTTTTATGTCAGCAATCAATTCTTGGTATTTTTTTTGCTCCCTTAAAACTTGCTTTGTTAATTCCTCTATCTTTAGCTTTGCTTCATTTTTTTGCTCTTCAACTTGTTTTTTTAATTCTTCTTTTAATTGCTGATAGCGCTCTAATTCTTTTAAGTCGCCTCTTACTGTGTCAAGTTCCAATCCAAGCTCTTGCTTTAATTTATCAAATTCATTTTTTACTTTCTTTAATTCTTCTGCCTGTTTTTCAATAAAACTTAAGCTTACCTCCGCCTTCCTTACAAATACGTCCTTTTTGCTTTCAAACTCTTTTGCCTTTGTCTCGACTTCTTTTTTAGTTAATTTTCTATCAACAAGATATGGCTTTGTTAGCTTATACTCGACGCTTATAATCCCTTCATCTTCTAGAAAATCAACCCATTCTTGCACTACAGTTGTGCTTACACCAAGCTCTTTTGCAGCATCTGCTAATGCAATTCTTCCTCTTTCCTTGATAATATTTACTAATTTATCAACACCAGTTTCTATTACACTGCTTTGTAAATCTGCCATGACAAATTTTTGTTATTATTTGTTTAAAAATGTTGCGTTTTGAAATTTTT
>JACPMP010000046.1 GCA_016185915.1 Candidatus Woesearchaeota archaeon | reverse complement strand
TCCATTTGAGGATTGACTTTGTCGCTGACTTCTGTGAAAATCAATTCATTACCCTTCTTTGCAATTATGTCAAAAGGAGTTTTCTTAGTTTCAGTTGCGTCAAAACCAAGGTCTATATACTTTTTTGAGACTTCTGTCTCAGCCTTGTTTTCAGGATTTTCCCTCTGCACAAAAATATCAACTTCATTGAAAACCTCATACCCAAACAAATTATATATCTTCATTGCTTTATTGATTGTAACTTCAGAATTTTCATTCTCGTATTTCATTATCATTCTGCTTGTTACTCCAATCCTTTTTGACAATGCATTCAATGAATAGCCACGCTCTTCCCTTTTTTCCTTCAATTTTTTGCCAACAATGGAAGCAGTCAAGCCGGCATGGCTCCTCTTGATAAATGGAAATCTGTTATTGATGCAGTTTAAAAATGTGTTAAAGTTCAATGTATAAATGTCGAATCTTGAGTAAACTATGTTATCTTCCAATCTATTTCCAGCTTTTTCTGCTAAGATCAGCGGTGATGCATTGATATAGGATGTGACAGCAATCATCTCTTCTGAGTACTCTTTGCTGATTGAATTTGCATCCTCAAGAATCTTGATAAGAAGGATTTGGCCGCTTCTCCTCGCGAGAATGTCGAAGCAAGTCCTCGTCAAATTTTTTATAGTGAAACCTTTTTTTAATAAAAAGATGTTTACTTTATCGAGCAATGTTTGCTTCATAATCAATGCAGAAAAATTGCTATATAAAAATGTTTTTATACTAATTGTTAAATCAGTTACATATGCGCATAACAATCTCTGGAAAAGCCGGCACTGGAAAAAGCACTGTCGCTAAATTATTGTCGAAAAAGCTGAAGCTAAAGCACTACTCGATAGGGGATTTGATGAGGGTTATGGCAACTGAAAAAAACTTAAGCTTGCTGGAGCTTAATAAACTAGCTGAAAAAGATAAATCAATTGACTTTGAGCTCGATAATAAGCTGAAAGAGCTTGGCAAAACAAAAGATAATCTTGTGGTTGATGGCAGATTAACATCCTTTTTTATTTCGAATGCTGAAATCAGGGTATTCCTAGATGCCGATGAAAAGGTAAGAGCGCAGAGAATATTGAAGGACAAGAGGCAGCACGAGAAAAGCAAAAGCTTGAAAGAAGCAATAAATAGCATAAAAAAAAGGGAAGAAAGCGAGAAAAAAAGATACAAAAGGTATTATGGGGTTGATTATTTAGATAAAAAATTGTATAATTCTATAATTGACACGACAAAGCTGACTCCTCAGGAAGTTGTATGGAAGATTATAGAATTTGTGAAGTCAAAGCAGAAATCTTTATAAATTGTTGGCTTGTTCTAAAATTAAAAAAATTTGTTTTTGACATATTATGGCAACTGTTAAAAAACGCGATTTTGTGGAAATTGAATATACAGGAAGAATTAAGGAAGATGGCACTATCTTTGACACAACTGAAGAAAAGGTTGCAAAAGAAAATGAAATATATGATAAAAATGCAGATTATTCTCCTGTTGTTATCTGTGTTGGAGAAAATAACACCTTAAAAGCACTTGAAGAAGAAATAATAGGGAAGGAAATTGGGAAGGAGTATAAATTTGAAATAAGCCCAGAAAATGCTTTTGGCAGAAAAGATGCAAAACTTATACAGTTAATTCCAACAAGCAAGTTCAGGCAGCAAAACATACAGCCAATTCCAGGATTGCAGTTAAACATAGATGGAGTTTTTGGCGTTGTTAAAACTGTAAGCGGTGGAAGGTGCCTAGTTGATTTTAACCACCCGCTTGCCGGCAAGGATTTAACATATAATGTCAAGATAAACAAGATTATTGATGACAACAAAGAAAAGATTAACTCTCTTCTAAAAATGCACTTGCACATAAAAGATGCAGAAATTGAAATAAAAGAAAATGCTGTGAATATAACTTCAAAACATAACGTGCAAAATCAAACACAGGAAGAATTCAAAAAGATTGTTGAAAAGACAATTCCTGCTATGAAAAATGTCAGTTTTACCATTATTGAAGAGAGAAAATGAATAAATTTATATATTAGTTTAAACCATTTTTAATAATAAATGCAAAGGGTGAGTTTGTGGCAACATTAATTGAGCAAGCAATGGAAACTGAATTGAACAATGACAATCCTAAGCTGCTTTCTATAGACAGAAGACAAGTTCAGCAAGATAAAAGCGTTCAAGACATAGATGCAGAGCTTGAGCAGTTATTAGCAAGGCAAAGAGCCACTATAAAAGTTGTTGGCTGTGGCGGCGGCGGCAATAACACAATTAACAGAATGTCTGAAGTAGGCATTGTGGGTGCTGAGACTATAGCTGTTAACACAGATGCGCAAGATTTGTTATATACAACTGCGAATAAAAAAATCCTGATTGGTAGAGAGCTGACAAAAGGACTTGGAGCGGGCTCAGAGCCAAGATTGGGCGAAGAAGCAGCCCGTGAAAATGAAGCAGATATTAAAAAAGCACTTCAGAATTGCGATATGGTGTTTGTCACTTGCGGTTTAGGTGGAGGAACTGGAACAGGATCTGCACCAGTTGTTGCTGAGATAGCAAAAAAGCTTGGAGCTTTGACTGTCGGGGTTGTAACAATGCCTTTTTCAATGGAAGGCCATAGAAGATACGAAAATGCTGTTGTTGGCTTGGAAAAAATGGAGCAGGTTGCTGACACTCTGATTGTTATTCCTAATGATAAATTGCTTGAGTTAGCGCCTGAGTTACCACTGCATACAGCTTTCAAAGTAGCAGATGAAATCTTAACAAATGCTGTTAAGGGCATTGCAGAGCTTGTGACAAAAGCTGGCTTAGTCAATTTGGATTTTGCTGATATAAGGGCTGTTATGAAAGGCGGCGGAGTAGCTTTAATTGGCGTTGGCGAAAGCGATACAGAAAACAGGGCTGTAGAAGCAGTTGAGAAAGCGATAAACAATCCATTGCTTGATGTTGACATCTCTGGAGCAAATGGCGCTTTGATTAATGTTATTGGCGGAGAAGACATGACACTTGATGAGGCAAGAAAAGTCGTTGAGACAATAACTGAAAAATTAGATGAAGATGCAAGAGTTATTTGGGGTGCACAAATCTACAAGGACATGGATAAAACAATAAGGACGATGCTTATAGTTACAGGAGTGAAATCTTCCCAGATTTTTGGCTCAAGCAAGAAAACTGCAGAAAAGAAAAGAAAAGAGATTGAGCAGCATCTTGGAATTGAGTTTTTGGATTAGATAAATTTTTAGATTTTTATTATAGTAATGAAGTAATAATACAATAAAAAATAAACAATAACTATCAAATCATTTAAAAAATAAAATTCAAAAATACGCGACCAATTGATTACAGGGCTGCATGGGTGCCCCGATAATTATGTTTTTTGTGATTTATTAATTGTTGATTAAAATTTTAATGGATGATGTTTAATGCGTTGTGTGAGATGAAAAACATAGATAATAAAATAAATTTCCCATTAAGAAGAGCTTAACCAAAACCAAATATTAAAGATTAAAAATATAAAATAATAATTTTGAAAATGGAAACTGAAAACAAACCATCATGGCAGTACAAGATAAAATCCTTTATTCAGGAGTCAATCAGGGTTTTGAAGGTGACAAAAAAGCCGGATGCTATTGAATTTAAGACTATTGTCAAAGTAAGTGGATTGGGGATTTTGATTATTGGATTGATTGGGTTTGTTGTGCAGATGTTTAAGCTGCTGTTTTTTTAGGGGTTGTTGCGAAATACCACCAATAACTCAATGCCTTAATCTCCAAAGCTCTAAAATAAGTTCTTATTTGGTGCTTTAAAGCAACCAATCCAAGATAAGTTTTTCTGCATCTATCCTTAACAAATCTTACCTTGTTATCT
>JACPMP010000130.1 GCA_016185915.1 Candidatus Woesearchaeota archaeon | reverse complement strand
TTTTTTTATTAGTGAATTTAGATTATTGATATTTTCTTTTGAAATGTTTTTTAATCTCAAAACTACTTTTTCTATGTCCTCATCTAAAACATCTACCACCCATAATTTTCTATCTGCAAGATTCGTATTTTTTTCATAAGTTCTCAAAAGAAGCCATTTTTTTCCATTTGACAACAATCCAAAATCCACTCCCTCAGAAACAGCATATTTTGCTAATTGACTCATATTTTTATATGACTCTACATCTTCAGCTAGATTTTTTGATTCAATAAAAAGAACTTTCTCATTATTTTTAGTCAAAGAGTAATCAGCCCTACCTTCTTCATTCTTATCTTCAATCATTACTTCGCTAGGGTCTTCTATATTCCATCCTAATGATGCCAAAATTGGATTAATTAACTGAGTTCTTACTGCGGGTTCGTTTTTTAGATAGATGGACTGATAGTCTTTTAGCTTTTTTGAAGCTATTTCTATTGTTTGCTTTAGTTTATCTCTATCCATAACAATCACTTAGCTAAAAACTAATAGATATAAAACATCCTATTTAAAGTTTCTTATGTTTTGAATAAAAAAGTCCGTCTAATGCCTAACGACTATACACTCGAAAATGGGGTTTCTCTTCTCAGCTTCGCATAAAATGATATTTTATACAAACTTTTTCTGCAAAAAAGTACGCTGAGAACGTTCTTGGGTGGCAAAAAAGTTTAAACCTTGCGGCATCTAATACTCGTTATGCGGTTCGCTCCTTATTTCATAATCTTTGGGCATTATACGAACATTTTGAAACCGTTTTTATGTTTTAGCATAAAAATACATAGATTTTGAATCATAACCCTACTGAATTGTACGTAAGATAGCATTTCTTTAAGCAAATTCCACCACAACAGGCGGTTCGACGGACAACTTTTCTCCTTAAACAACTAAATCATAAAGTCGAAAAGCTTGTCCTACTCGCCAAAAATTTCTGCGGATTTTGATGTCTTATTACTTAATCCTTGAAATTTTTGTCTCGCCGAACGCCAGTGGTGGAATTTTGATTCGGGCTGGCTTTTGATAATAAGTTTTAAATACACATTACCAATACTTACTTGTATGGGTTTACCCGAGCATATTCAAAGACAAAAAGAAAGAATAAAGGAACTAGTTGCTGAATTGCGTAAATTTCTAGATGAGTTGAAAAGCACACAGCATGAACTAGTACCTCAAAAGGCAAAAGAGGGTTTAAAGCTCTCCCAAGAATTATACATACGTTGTCGAGAACATCTTGGAGATGATACTAAATTATTACGTGAGGTAGAGCATCTACTTAGTGCTTACAAACCCGGTGGCATTCAGGAGTTTCAAAAATATTATGGAAGTTTTGAAGTGTTAGAAAAAAGAAAAGATTTAGCATTATTGCATTCATCAGAAGTGATAAGGAATCAGATTTTAATATTTACTGCCCCACATGGTTACACCGGTTTCGGACAAAATTGGGTTATATTTTATCGAGAATTAGAGGATATTGAACGAATAGTAGATTCACAATAAAATTTCCTTATGCTTCATACTATCAGAGCCAGCCCTTATTCTGAATTAAGAGTTATGATTCTTCACGTATAATTCCAAGACTTCGCTTAATGTTGGACATTAAACAAACTTTTATGCTAAAAGCACGCTTTGGAATTACGGTTTCAAAATGTCTAAATTTTTCTGCGGAAAAATTGGTGGGCATAAAGCCCACTCGTATAATACTCGTTTCGTGGCAAAATCGAATTCCTTGCGTCATTCAGATTTTGCGTAACTTTTTCTCAGCTCTGAAAAATTTGCCAGCTCTGAAGTTTGCGGGCTGCCTCAAACTTCGAGGGCAATTTTTCGAGGAGAAAAAGTTCACGAAACTTTGGGCATTAGATGAACTTTTTGAGCTACCTTTACTTATTTACCATATTGTAATTATCCATAATATAAAATTTATTCATAATTTGATTGATAATAAAAAAATTTCAACAACAATGGGCTCAAACACGGGTTTTCTTGGTGAAAACCCTATTCGCAAAGGAAAAATCCCCACTACGTATGGATTTTTCCTCTGCACTCAATTTTCGCCATTGTTGAAATTTTTTAAAGAATAAGTAAAGGTTTAATTCGTGTTATATACAATTTGCCCCAGCACCTAGATTAGAAAAGCAATATATTTTTATATTACCTCGTTAAATTGATGGTTAGGGAAAAATTATGTTTGAACGTAAGGTTAGTAGAGAAGAATTTTTTGATGAGTTAAATAATAAAGCACATGCTGTTTATAGAGGATTAGAAGGACGCTTTCACAAAAAATACAAAATTCGAGAGATTATTTTGCGTATAAATGATATACAAGGTGGCAATCTCAATGTTGAGTTAGTTCTCGTCAATCAAGTAATTGAAATTGTACTCGACAAAGATTTAAGTTGGTTTGAGATACATTTAGCAAATGGCGGTAAATTTTCTTTTAGATGTGAAACTGGAAACATTATGGCTGATTCTGAAGAAAAAATGATAATACACTCTGCCGAAACAAGAAGTATAGTTTTAAAAATTTATAGAAATAGATAATATTTTCTTGCGATAGGTGCTGGGGGCAAACTTTTCGTCTATGAGAATTCTGTTAACAAAAAAAAGCGTTTTCCAGCTTTCTTCTCTCATTGATTCCATAATCATTTCACCTTTATATTGTTTGTGATTTTTGG
>JACPMP010000145.1 GCA_016185915.1 Candidatus Woesearchaeota archaeon | reverse complement strand
TTCTACATGAGATACTTGGACAGACAGAAATACTCGTCAACAAACCAGACCGTGCTAATTTCTTATTGAATAAATTTCGAGCCCGTAATGCCACCATGTCTATTGACTGGTGGATAGGGCTCGACTAGAATTATTTTACGTAGGTGAAACTAACCAAAAAGTATTCATTAAAATAAAAGATTTAAGAACTGGTGAATTGGATGCACTTGAAATTTATTATACATTTGAAGATTTAAGGAAGATAATTGAAAAGAAATGTAAATGTATAGCATACATAAAAGCTCAATCAAAAAAAGGAGATATGAAAGAATTTTTTAAATTCAATAATGCTGCCTTATTATCAGGCTTGACTTTTGAGAAGTTTATTGATTGTGTAAAGAATGGGCTTACAGTTTATGATATAAGACTAGGTGTTTATAGAAGTGGAAGGAATAAAGGAAAACCACATGACCATGGTTCTGGTTTCAGAGTTTTGAAGAATAATTTAAACAAAGTTTTTCATGTAGAAAACATTTAATTATTGTTTCTCTAAAATTACTATCCATTCTTCATTCATCGTCATTGCATGATTTCCGCTTATGTTTGTTGGGCTATTCAATTTAGGCATTCTTTTGTATGGAATATTTCTTATGAAAGTATTATGATGCTTGTAATGGTTTCTGGATTGGAATAATTCTAGTATAATCTCATCAGTTGGAATTTGCACACCTTTAACAGTCCTATTGCCAACAACAAAGCATAAGAAAGCTCCTTTTTTAGTTACTCTATGAAGTTCCTGCACACATTTATCAAAATCCACATAAAAACTTAATACATCTCTCGCCCTTGTAGAATCATTAGCAGCAATTTTGTTAAGCGTTTCTTGTAGTGTTGGGGAATTTAGGTTGTTCTTCAAGTCTTTAGTAGGAATCCCGCCTAAACTTTTCCTGTCTATATTAAACACATCCCTACTAGGAAGTCCTAACCATTGCAAAGACAATCTGGAAAACTGACCATAAGCAACTGTTGTCCTACTATCACCATAAGGTGGAGAGGTCACAATTAAATCCACTTCTTGGTTTTGAATAGAGGTTTTATCTCTCGTATCTTCTGATAGAATTTGAATTTCACAATTTTTATTATAATTTTGGAAAAACTCTTCCATACCAATAATATTTTCTTGAGTTTTTTCTTTGAATAGGTCAATTGTATTAGGGTTATGTTTTTTTAACATTGGTTCGCTTAATCTATAAAGCTTATATTCATTATTCCTTGTATTTGAAGCATTTCTTACAGTTTCAGAAAAGGGTACTAAGAAGAAGTTTTTAACATCTTTATTTTTTATTTCATTGATATTATTTTTGATTATTGTTAAATCGATTATTACTTGCGATTTAAACCAGAAATCAATATTGGAAAAAGTTGGTTTTTCTATTGTTTTTTGCTTAAAATTGATATTTTTTTTATCTTCTAAACATTCCCTCATTAAATTTTTGTATTCTTCTGCAAGAAGCTTTGGCTCTATTAAAGTTGTTTTAACTTTTGAGATAAGTAATGCAAGAGGATTTATGTCTATGCCATAAGCTTTTTTGAAATTATTGTGCAAAGTAGCTTCTAAAAGTGCAGTTCCTGAGCCCATAAATGGGTCAAGAAGGACTTTTGCATTATTGCCATAAGTTTCCATCAACCTTTTAGCTATTTGAGGTATCATCATAGCTGGATAAGTATGGAACCCATGATTGCTATATTTAGTAAATGCTGTTTTGAAGTCCCAGCTTGTGTCCTTAAACTTCAATTTATACTCACTTCGTTCGTGACTTTCAATGGAGTTGAAAGCATTACTTTTGATTAAGTTTACTGACTGCATTTTTGCCTAATTCTGTTAATTCATATAATCTGCCTTTTCTGCTTTCTTCATTAAGGCATTTAACCAGCTTTTTGTCTTTTAGTTCCCTCAAGAATAAACTAACATGGTTTAACCTTATATTTATTTTGTTTGCGATTTCAGAAGGAGTTAAAGTATCGCTGCCTATGGCTTGTATAATCTTAAACCTATATTCGCTTGATTTCAATAAAGATACCGCAGTTACCATCCCCTTTTGCATGCCTCCTGTTTTGATACAATTAAATATATACTTAACTACAATTTAGATACAAATTGAATACATATATAAGCTTATCGATTATTTTTCAAGCGTCAATCAACTATTATTTATTAATCTAGTCCCTTCAGAATCAACCTCAGTGATGATGCTTGTGGTGTTTACTCTAAATTTTTTGAATGTGCTTACCATTGCGTTTTCTATTGATTTTGCTTTGCGTGAACTGTCGGTTACGGCAAAAACAGTAGGGCCTGAGCCCGATATAGTCATTCCATCAGCGCCAGCTTTTATTGCATTTTTCTTAACTACATCAAACCCTTTTATTAATTTGGCTCTGACAGGCTCAATTATCACATCATTCAAACTTCTCGCAAACAAGGGATAATCATCTTTTGCAAATGCTGCTGTTATCAAGCATGAATTCGCCATGTTGTGAACAAAATTTTTTAATGGTATCTTTTTAGGCAAAATTTTTCTTGCTGTTTTTGTCAAAACAAAAATTTCTGGAGTTACAAGAATTATTTTTAAATCACTTATTGAGCCAATTTTAATAATGTCGAGTGGCAAACAAGACCTAGTTAAAGTTGCCCCTCCTAATAATGCAGGCGCTGTGTTGTCAGCGAAAAATCCTCCTGATACCTTTTCTTCTGCTTTTGTTGCTGGAAGTATAAGTTCTTGCTTGCTTAGCTTATTCCCGTACAAATAGTTAGTTGCAAAAGCAGCTGCAGTAGCAGAGGCAGCGCTTGAGCCAAGGCCTGAGCCAGCAGGCAGTCCTTTTTTAATTTTGAATTCAATGCCCCCTTTTTCGTTCAGAAGCTTTAATACTTCATAAGCTGCTATGCCTGCAGTGTTCTTTGTTGGATTTTTGCTTAATTCTAGCTCTGATTTAATCGAGCTTATTCTAATTCCAGAATCTATCTTTCTAGCTTCAACAATATCTCCTAAGCCCTTAACTGCTAATCCTAGAACATCAAACCCAGGCCCAATATTTCCGATTGTTGCAGGCGAAAAAACCTTTATCCAGCTCATTTTTTGTGTCTATTCAATAAATATTCCTTGAATTTTGCATAGTTGTTTGGCAAATAATCTGGTTCGCCTCTTCTTTTATTGATGTTAATAAGAGAATTCGGTTTTTTTGGATAAATATTCAGTACCTTTCTGATTATGCCCGGAAATTTTGCTGGGTGCGCTGTTTCTAAGCAAATTGAGAATGCTTTTTTATTTTCCTTAAAATATTTTAACAATGCTGCAATACCAACAGCGCCGTGGGGTTCAACAATAATTTTATGATTATTGTACACTTGCTTAATTGTTTCGATTGTTTCCTCATCGCTTATTGCAACTGAATATAGGTATTTTTTCATCTCTTTGAGATTTGGTTTTTTATGTGTAATGCCTTCTTTATCCAAGTTGCCGCCATATAAATCAAAGAATCTTGCAAGATTGCTTGGGTTTCCGATGTTCATTGAATTTGATAAGCATGTCCTTGAGGGCTCTACTTTTTCGTAAATTCCACTCTTTAAAAATTTTGGGAATTCATCATTTTGATTAGTTGCAATAATAATTTTTTCTATTGGCAAGCCCATTCTTCTTGCAATTTCGCATCCCAATGCATTACCAAAATTGCCTGAAGGAATTGAAAAAATAACAGGTTTGAAATTGTCTGCAATGCTTACGTATGCATAAAAATAATACGGAATCTGAGGCAGAACTCTTCCAATATTAATTGAATTGGCAGATGCTAAATTTAGGTTAGCAAGCTCAGAATCCGAAAATGCCTCTTTAACTAATCTCTGGCAGTCATCAAATTTGCCATCAATTGCAATAGATTGGACATTTTGGCCAATAGTGTCTAATTGTTTTTTCTGAATCAAACTTACTTCTGATTTCGGATATAAAATAAAGACCTTAATACCGTCAAGACCTTTATATGCTTTGCCTATGGCGCTTCCAGTATCGCCTGATGTTGCTACAAGAACAGTAACACTCTTGTTTTTTTGTTTAAATTTGTGCATCAAATTAGCCATTAATCTTGCTGCAAAATCCTTAAAAGATGCACTTGGTCCTTGGTCTAGCCTAATTATGTAAGTATAATTATCAAGATTATCTATTGGAATTTCAAAATCATAAATCTTTTTTGTTATATTTTTAAGTTCTTTATCTTTAATTTCATCCGAAAGAAATCTTTTTAGAATTTCATACGCAACTTCATGATACTGTTTTCCCTTTAAGCTTAAAATATCCTTTTTTGATAATTGTGGTATTTGAGAAGGCATAAATAATCCCTTGTCAGGCGCCATCCCAATGAACAATGCCTCTTTAAATGTAACAATTTGTTTAAAGTCAACTATTTTACTTTCATTTAAATCTCTGTTAGTGCTGTAGTATAAGATTCTTTTGTTCATCTTTATTCTTATCTTTCTATCCTCATATAGAATGGAGCACCATGAATTGGATTGCCCTTTTCTGTCTTGAGATTAATCAAGTCAGGAATTGTATTTTTAATCACAGCAAAAGGAAGCGGTTCGTGCGTTATTATATCTGGCAAACATTTTACACCATCTACTATAATTTCATATTTTGGGCCGCCTCTTTGAATAGAGTCTTTTACATTCCACCCGTGATTTGCAAGAACTCCAACAACACTGTGCAATGAACCAGGCACATGGCGAAGATAAAGTCTAAGATAGCCCTCTGTTGAAACCTTGTTTTGGTCCGCAATCTTAACATCTGTACTGTTGACATTTATTGTCCTTACTATGCCGCTTCTTATCATTTCTGCTATTTTTACTATATCATAATAAACAGAAAAAGCAGTTGGTCCTTGACCAGCACCTTTTCCAACATTAAAATATTCATCAAAAGGACTGCCTTGGATGTAGATTGCATTTAACTCCTCATTAACCCTTGCTAATCTGTGGGTATTGCTTATCAGTGCAGGATGCACTCTAATGTCAATTTCCCCATCTTTTGTTTTTCGTGCGGTTGTAAGTAGCTTTATCACATAGCCAAGCTCTTTTGCATAATCAACATCAATAGGAGTTATTTCAGTTATCCCTTCGCAATAAACCTCGTTTGGCTTAATCCATCTACCGAAAGCCAATGAAGCAAGAATTGCAATTTTTTGTGCAGCATCAAGACCTTTGACATCAAAGCTTGGATCAGCTTCCGCAAATCCTTTTTCTTGAGCAATCCTCAAGGCACTTCCATAATCTATTCTTTCACTCATTCTTGTTAGTATAAAATTAGTTGTTCCATTCAATATACCTGTAATGCTTTTTATATCCCCAAGGCTTAACTGCTCAAGCAAAGGATTTATAATTGGGATGCCGCCTGCAACAGCACCCTCAAAGCCGACGTTTACATTATACTTTTTTGCTTCCTCGAATATTTCAGGTCCGTACTCAGAAATAACAGCCTTATTTGCTGTAACAACATGCTTTCCATTTTTAATTGCTTGCATTATACATTGATAAGCATAATCATAACCACCCATCAATTCCACAACAATGTCTATTGACTTATTTCCAACAACTTGAGTTACATCTGTTGTAAATTCAAAATCTCCAATCGAGTCTATATTTCTTGGCTTTTTAGGGTCTCTAACTGCAATAGTCTCAAGCTTAATTCCAGAAGATTTATTTTGAGCAAATAAATTTACAAGCCCAGTTCCTACTATGCCGCAACCCAATAGCCCAACTTTTATTGTTTTGTTACCATCCATGACTAGCTACACAATTGGCACTAATTTATAAATCTTATGATTAAAATATAAATTGTATTTTTCCAAAATCTTTATATAATCATAAAAATTTTAATTTTCTGATGGAAAACAAGAATTTTTCTGAAAAAAACTTTGACGAGCTTTTCTGGGCAGACCAGCTGACTAATAAAGTAATCAACAAGAAAAAATATAGATATCTTGACAAGGAAATTAAGAAGCCAAAAGAATTTGTTGTTAAGACAGCGGCATCACTTTCTGGAGTGTTGCATATCGGAAGATTAAGTGACACAATAAGAAGTGCAACAGTTCATCGCGCAATTCTCGATGCAGGTGAAAAATCAAAATTGATCTGGGTCAGTGACGATATGGATCCATTGAGAAAAATCCCCCAAGGTGTTCCATCTGATTTTGAGAAGTATATTGGCAGCCCTGTAAGCATGATTACGGATCATGAAAAATGCCATAATACATATGCAGAGCATCATTTGGAGGAATACCTTAAAGTAATAAGGAAATTCATATTTGAAGATATTGAAATATTCTCTATGGCTGATGAATACAAGAAAGGAAATTTCAGACTTTATATAAAAAAACTTATTGAAAATGCAGACACTGTTAGGGAGATCCAAAACAAGCACAGAACCAATCCGCTAAAAAAACATTGGAATCCTTGGAATCCATTATGCGAGAACTGCAACAAAATAATAACTACAAAAATAACAGGTTTTGACGAAGAGAAAGGCACAGTTTTCTATGTATGCAATGATTACGAATTTGAAACTACAACCGCAAAAGGATGCGGTTACAAAGGTGAAAACAATCCATTGAAAGATTTAGGCAAGCTTGCATACAAAAGCGAGTCAGCTGCGCAATGGGCACGATGGAATGTAAGCTGTGAAGGCTGGGGAAAAGAATATCAAGTTCCTAATTCTGCTTTTTGGATTAATACCGAAATTTGCGAGAATGTATTAGATTTTCCAGCTCCTGAACCATTTTTTTACGAGCATCTATTGATTGACAATCAAAAAATGTCGGCCTCTATTGGAAATGTTATTTATCCCAAAGACTGGCTTGAGGCTGCACCTTCTGAATTGCTGAGATTATTCTACAACAAAAGATTGATGACAACAAGAAGCTTTTCTTGGAAAGATTTGCCAAATTTGTATGATGAGTACGACAAAATATCTAAAGTTTACTTTGACGAACTCAAGCTTGAAAATAAAAAGGAAGAATTGCATTTAAAAAGATTGTTTGAAGTAAGTCATGGCAAAGACATTAAAAAGCCAGTTGAATTAAGTTTTTCACATGCTGCTGTGATTGCTCAGATATTTT
>JACPMP010000144.1 GCA_016185915.1 Candidatus Woesearchaeota archaeon | reverse complement strand
AACCTTTAAAGCATAATTTATAAACGCTGATTCTGAAAGGTATGGCTGCAATTTATCAAATATCTTTTTGTTTCTTCCGTAATACCTGAAATCAAGCGGGCTTATGGTGTCAAAAAGATTTATTTTTTCAGGGATTAAAGAAGCTTCAATGCTCTTATCAATATTTATTAATTGAAGAATTTGCTTTGTTAATTCATTTTCAAGATTTAAAACAATAACTTTTCTGTTTTTCTCATCTACTTCCTTGATTATATCATTTTTCTTAAAAATTTTGATGCATGCATGCACTTTTGCAGGAGAGCATTTTATTCTTTGAGCAATTTCCCTAATATGAAGCTTTTCCCTTGAGATAAGCTCCAGTATCTGAATGTTTATTTTGGTAAAAATATTTGGCAAGTCCTGCATTTTGATTTTAGAATATTTATTGGTTTTTTATTTTCATTATTAATTTTTATGTTGTTATTATTAAATGTAATATTGATGTGTTTCGATTGCTTTACAATTTCTTTCACAACGCATTTTACGTCTTTGCCATGAAATTTGAATCAACAATACAAAAATTATTCTTTGTTTATTTCTATTTAATGTTCAATCGTTATTGATTTTCATTTAATGGGATTCATTATTGAATTTTCTTTTTGATTATTTAATCTCGATGTTTTTGTTATTGTAAATTTTATTTCTTTTGTGATTATTCCCTATCCTTTCCAGCGCATTAGCATATTTAGCCATTATCTATAAATTTTGAAAACTAATATAGTCTAATTAAAAAATCGTTCATTATTTATAAACTTTTCTATTTTTAATAAGAGAATGTTCATTAAATATTTATAAAATCGTAGGGCGAATATCAGCAGATTCATCGAAAATCTATGATTTCCGACATATCTGTGATATGGAGCTAGTTTTCTCTTTCTTGTGTTTGTGCAAGAGGAACCAATCTATTTTTCTTGTGGCAATTGCCTTTGTTTCTTCTTTTGCGTTAAATGGAGGTAATTTTCTTTTGAGACAATAGACCTGCCTATTTTTTGCTCTAACTCTTTTCTTGTGTTTTTTGCAATAGTACCTCCTTCTACTGCTGACTCTTTGCATTCTTCAAAGCCTTTGTCATCTTTCGATATAGTAATGTCAGTTGTTGCCTTCTCCCCAACCATAGTTAGGATAAGCTCCCAGTCACTCATGTGGTCTCTGAGATTTTGGTTCTTTTTAGTTAAGTTCTTGAATTGCTTGTATTCCTGAACAGTCTTGTTGAAAGTAGCCTTTGAAATTTCATTTGTAAGGATTGCAAAATCATCCTGCTCTTTAATTCCCCTGCCTTTCCATTCATCTGTTAAATCCTGCCTTATTGCAATACCCCTTAATCTCTTGTCAATCCAGTCTTTAGGATATCCTTTTAGCTCGTAATACTCCTTAACCCTGTCCTGAGCAAGTTCTGGGTTTTCTATCTCTTGTATCCTTTCATAACCAACTTTAGCTAACCATTGCTTAAATGGCTCTGCCTTTGGAGAGGGTATTGATTGTATAAGCCTGAATGCGTTTTTTGTATTTACGCAGTCAGTAAACCTTAATTTGCCATCTTCTGCAGGCAATTTCAACTGTACCCAAATTGGGGACAGTTCAAGCGCAATAAACTCCCTATCCTTAACCTTGCCCCAATACTGCCTAGGAGTGGGGCTGTCAGTAAGGACTGCAACAATATCAACGACAGAAAAAAACCATTCTTCATCATGCCAGATTCTTCGAATTTTTTTGTCTTGGAATACAACTAAAGCTTTGTTTTTGCCCATTTTATTTCCATTCTGTACCTTTTCCAGATTTTTTACTATAATCCACTATAAAATCAACCCCTATTTGAGGCTTTTCTAACTGTAAGAACATGTTGCTTACCATAACAACATTACATTTCTTGCATATGCCATAGACAATCCATGCTGCAGATTCATTATTATCATCTTTAGCGTCAATTATTCTCATATCAAATTCTTTTCCGCAACAATGTTTTCCTGGAAATAGCTTAATTTCTTTCATTTAAGGATTTCCTCAATATCTTTTTTTCTTCTTTGATTCTTTATTTGCATCTTCACTCATTGCCTTTAAAAAATTATTAATAGCAACATAAATTCCAGCGCCAAACATTTCCTCCGCTAGCTCTTTCTTAGACATTTCTTTTAATTCTTCTTTTCTCTCTCTCCAAATCTCTGGAAATAGCTCTTCAACCATTGAGCTTGTCATTGCATCTGGCATGGTATCCAACAGCTTTTCTTTAGGGATGTCTATATGAACTTTAGAAATGTCACTTGGTACATTTTTCTCATCAGTATTTTGAAAACACTCAAAACACATGTGCTTTTCTGACTCTTCAAGCATATTTTCAGGGCATTCCATCTCGCTTCCGCAAAAACTGCAATTGACTTTTACTGATTTAACATCTTCATCCATTTAAATCGCCTTAATTAAAATTGATTAGATTTGCCTGCTTATTTTCATCAATTCCCTTTTCAATAATCTTCAGCCTTGTGCAGATTATCATTCTGAATTTAGGGATTCCCTCTATCGAAACACTTTTTCCAATTTTGAGCTTTTCTGCAAGAGCATATCTTTCTTTGTGCGATTTTAAAACCGTAAACTTATACATATCTTCATCTTCCCCTATGGTTAATGAAATATTGCCATTTTTTGTCATGCCCCTTGCCACAACTTTGCCTTTTATTCTGAATCTTCTTTTATACTCCTTTATTTTCCTTTCTTTATCTGCAAGGATTTTTATTTTGTCAAGCAGTGTTGTGTCAATCTTTGAGTACTCATTTTTTGGAAAATTTATTGATTTCTCTTATTTTTTCAAAATCAGTAAAAATATTAAGAGTATTAACAACATTAGAATTTTTATCAATAAATGCCCATTGTAAACCATCACTTGCTACTCCAAATTCATAATTTTCTTTAACTTCGGCCAATCTAAAAATACCTTTGATTTGGTTAACCGCGCTATCGGAACTTTTGTCAAATAAATCTGCATTTATTGGTTTTGCTTCGAGTAATATTTTTTTATCATTTATTTTTAAGGCATAATCTACCTTTCTTAATTCTTTAAATGCCCTAAAATGTATATTCTTGGCATTTAGCTCTAATTTAAGAATATCGAATAAAATTTTATCAATCAGGAAATCTCTAGTTAAATCCTCTGGGTCAGATTCATCAATAATAAATTCTGATGCTAATCTCTGTTGATTCTCAAAAACCCTACTTTTTCCATCTAATGTTAGCTTTTTCTTAAATTCTTGAATTATTTTATCTATTTCCTCTTTCGCTTCCTCTTTAGTTAATTGTCTTAAAACCATGAGATATAAAAGAAGTTATTTGATATATAAATGTTCTTTCTTTTCTGGTTTGCGTGAGAAACCCCAGCTTTAGCTGGATTCATCGAAAATCAAAGATTTTCGAGTGTGCTCGAAAACATCAGTTTTCGATATATTTTGGGAGAATTTCATTCTCACTTTGCAAAATACTTTAAAAGCTCCTTATGGACTTTTCCGTTTGACACAACAAATTTATTTTTGCCAAATGTCCACATTTTTCCATTTAAATCCGTAATTTTGCCGCCAGCTTCTTCAACAATCAGAAATCCGGCAGCAACATCCCATTCATTAGTTGTCAAAATCACATAACCTTCACATTTGCCGCTTGCTATCAGCAAAAGGTTATAGACCGCTGAGCCAAAATTTCTCACATCAATTGTTTTATGTGTAAGCTTTTCTAAAAAGCCAATCTTCTCTTGCCTGTTGGCATAAGAGTATTCAAAGAGAATGAATGAATGCTCAAGATTTTGTTTATTCGAAACATTAATCCTTTTTCCATTTAAAAAAGCTCCTTTGCCTTTTTCTGCCAAAGCAGTAATATCGAGGATTGGAAAACCAAGCACGCCTAATATTACTTCATTTTTGTGCTCTAAAGCGATTGATGTTCCAAAAATTGGAATGTTATGGAGAAAATTATGAGTTCCATCCAATGGATCAATTACCCATTTGTAATCTGAGTTGTTATTCTCAAAGCCGGTCTCTTCAGAGAGGATGCTGTGATTTGGGAAATTTTTTTTGATAGTTTGGATTATTATTTTGTTGGCTTTAATGTCAGCAGTTCCGACTAAAGTTTTGTTTGATTTCTGTTTTATAGCTTCTTTTTTACCATAATAACTTAGAAGAACTTTTGATGCACGATTGGCTGCCAGCAATGCTGTTGACTTAAATGAAAGATTCATATAAGCTGGTTACAACAAGAGGTATTTATTCTTTTTGTTGAGAAAAACATAAAGAAAACTTTCTAAAAAATAATATCGCCTATCTATAGATTGGCCCTTGCCAGCCATTAATTAATACCATTCGTGGCACTCCTAGTAAATCCGCGTACTTGCCTGCAAGTTTTGTTGGTAATTTTGTTTCTTTATCATATAAACCGTTTTCAGGAATTACTCCATCGATAGGTACATTCCGAGGAATTACCTCCCTGCCATCAAATGCAACAACTTCATTTACGTTTCTAACTGCGGGTACAACTCTCGTACCATCCCATACTAAGCCCGCAACTTGAAAGGGTAAATTAGCACTTAGCAATTGTTCGAGTGCATGATGCCCCAAAGCTTGAGCAGTCACTCTATCTAAAGGTGTTGGCTGTCCTCCTCTTAATGCATAACCTGCTGTCATGAAATCACAGTAATCTAATCGACAACCTTGAGAAGAGAAATAGTTATATACATGCCTTGCTAATACATGTCCAGCCCCGCCCAGTTTAGCATTATTGGAAGGGTCTCTTCTTGATTTGTCAGCACTTAATGGTTCGCCAGTTTTAGCATCTATCACTCCTTCAGCTACAACAACAAAAGCGTGTTGTTGTTGTTTATAAATTGCAAATATCCTCTTGCATATATCATCAATAAAAATTGGATCTTCTGGAATTAAAACCATATGTGCCCCTACTAATTCACCAATAGTGAGAGCCAACCATCCAGTTTTTCTTCCCATTACTTCATACACCATTACTTTGTTGTTTGTAAAAACATTGGAATATGCACCTTCGCCATAAGATACACCCTTACTGACTGCAGTTGGAAATCCAGATGTGAAAAAATTAAACATATCCAAAAAACTTCCATTTGTGCCCACATCATTATCTATAGTTTTTGTAGCTACCACAAATCGAATATCCCAAAAATAACCTAATGACTTCATGTTCATAAGTATTTCTATAGTGTCATCAGCTCCTATTGCCACTACTTCATGTATGCCCATTCTTTTCAATCTATTGGTGATATCTTCGGGAGCTCCACTTAATGATAAAGGATTAACTTTTTTCATTAGTAATGGTGTACCTCCCTGGTCGGGGTCTATAAGATTGGGAATTAGTGGTGTATACTCTCCACTAGCTTTTACATATGTGGGTTTAGTTTGTCCATTTGGCGGTACTACAATTTTATAATTTTCATCTGGTTCTAAAACTCCTAACCATCCTTGCCTAAAAGCCACAGCTTCAACACCTTGCTCTTGAGCAGCCAAAGCAATACCCATACAAATAGAATTAATTGTGGATGTATCGCCGCCAAGAGGTACAACACCTACACGACCTTTACCCATTATATCCTAACCCCTTAACTCTTTTTAGATAATTTTCAATCCTCTTTAATACATCCTCATTCCTTGCTTCCCAACAAAGCCCTTGTTAGCCAACCATTGCCTTACATATTCCTTGTCAAGCTTTTGCGGCTCTTGACCTTTTGAAGATAACTCTTCATAAGTATCCTTAATCCAAAATCTAGAAGAATCTGGCGTATGAATTTCATCAATCAAAACCAATTCGCCATTTAAGTTGCCAAATTCATACTTTGTATCAACCAAAATCAAGTTATTTTTTGCAACTAACTTTGTGCCAAAATCAAATAATGCAAGAGCTGCTTTTTTCATTTTTTGGTATGTTTTTTCATCAATTAGTCCTCTTTTAACTGCCTCTTCTCCAGATAAGGATTCATCATGCAATCCATGCTCCGCCTTTGTAGAAGGAGTAATAATTGGCTTGTTAAATCTCTGGTTTTTCTTTAAGCCCTCTGGCAGTATGTTGCCGCAGAAATTCCTAACGCCTCTTTCGTAATTGTACCAAGCAGATGTTGTTGTTACACCTGTTATATAGCCCCTTACTACCATTTCTACCTGATACGGCTTGCATTCCTTAACAACCATAACATTTGGGTCAGGAACATCAATCACATGATTTTTAACAATATTTTTTGTTTTTTCAAACCAGAAAGCAGATGTTTGATTGAGAACTTGTCCTTTAAATGGGATTGTGCATAAAACCCTGTCAAAAGCTGAGATTCTGTCTGTTGTGATTATTATTCTTTTTCCATTTAATATATAGTTATCCCTAACTTTGCCTTCATATTTTTTGCCAATTTTGAAATTGGTTTTTTCTAAGGTATGTTTTAATTGGGTTTTTAGAATTGAATTCATCAGCATTTTATTGTGATAGTTAATGATTTTTTGTTATTGGATTATTTTTCTTGGGTTTTTGTTGATGAATGGCGTTTCTTTAATCTTCATTTATTGCTATCCAAAACCTTTTTGCCCATTTCTATTCTGTAATGCGTTAATAATTCCTCATATTCATTATCAATATTCATGATTTCAACGGTAGCAATAGCTGCATTAATTCCATTATTTAAGCCAACCCACAAGCCGTGATTGGTGTGTTTTAAAAGATTTAGAGCAGCTTCTGCTTTGTCATCTTTTTCCAAAAGCAATGGACAGTAAATAACTAACTCGTCATTCTTTTCAATGGGCTCATCAAAATAAGTAAATTCTATATTGATTGTTTTTGAATTTGGTTTATCACCAAAAATTGGAACAATATTGAATTTTTTCAAAGTTTCAACTGCTTTCTTTACGGCATCATTATTTTTATCACCGATTATTGTAACTGTTTTATATTTTTTCAGCATTTTTGCGCAGTTTTGTGCTGCAACATCCCCTCTATTTACTCCAGCAGCCAGAACGGGTATTCCGGGAGGCATTTGGACTATTGAAAGTAAAGCGTCTAAGCCCTGATAATTGCCTTCACAAGGTACACCAATAACAGGCCTGATTATTTTTGAAGCCACTACGCCAGGCAAATGTGCAGCTAATCCAGCTCCTGCAATAATAACTGCGTAATCATTTTGCAATGTTTTATCTACATCCTTGGGTGTTTTATGAGCTGAACTAACTCTCAAATCAAATTCTACATCACATTTTTTCAAAACTTTAGCAATTTCATTGTAGGTTTTTTCGTCCGATTTTGAGCAAAAAATTACAAGGACTTTTTTCATCTAATCACCTAAAATCTCATATTCCTGATAATTCTGATTCACAAGCAGTTCTTTTGCTGCTTTCTCAGCAATCATTTTTGCCTCTTTTTCATCAGAGCCCATATTTAAACTCCATAAAACTGCCTTTTCAACCTTTTTGATGTTTTTGAATTCTAATCTGTTCTTTAGCGTGGCTAAAATACCACTTCCATCATCATTTATATTCTTTACTAAAACTTTGACATCAGCATTTTTTTGAATTGAAAATTCAAAAAAATGCTTATTTACATTAACTAAAATATCCACTTTGCATATCTGATTTTTGAATTTCTCAATATCAACCTCAATCAAAAATTTATAATAATCCTCTCTTTTAACATTATTGATTTTATTAAATCCAATTTTTTGAAGTGTTTGGAGTGCAGTAATTGCTGTAGTATCGGGAACTTTTAAGCTTACAATCATCTCAAT
>JACPMP010000124.1 GCA_016185915.1 Candidatus Woesearchaeota archaeon | reverse complement strand
TGTTTTGTAGGATTCTTTTGCCTCAAGAACTCCCACTCCTAAAGCAGTATCATAGAATTTTTCCATATTTGCTTTAAAATCCTCAAATGTCTTTGCGGTTGGCTCTATTTGCTTAAAGCCATCTGAAATCAAAGCATACATATTATCATATTTTTTATCATTCCAAGATTGAAAGTAAAGAATTACAATTTGCTCTGGCGACAAAACAGAAACATCTTCTGATGAAATAGTTTGTATAGCTTTTATAGTTTGTTGTTTTGATTGTTGTTTTGCACATGCATTAACAAATGAAATAAAAAATAAGAAGGTGAACAATATTGTTTTTTTCATTTTAAATTAATTGATGGTGGAGGACTGATTGAACTTTTATTTTAATTGGCAAATGTTTTCTTGAAAGTTATCCTTTAGTTTATTCTGTTAGTTCTTCTTGGCTTTGACAATATGCCCTTCCAAATAATTTATTTCAACAATAAAAATAATAAAAAAATTTATCTAACAATTAGCTTGCCCTTCATTCCACTGTGTCCAGAGCCGCAAAACACTGAGCAGAAAGCTGTGAACGAGCCTTGCTTGTCTGCTGTGAACTCAATTGTTACTGGCTTGCCTGGGTCTAATCTTTCATTAATTCCATATTCTGGAATTGAAAATCCGTGAGGCACATCTATGCTAGTTACTATCAACCTTACTTTGTCACCTTTATCGACTTCAATCGTTGATGGCTCAAACTGAAATTGCTTTGCTGTTATTTTAAATTCCTTAACTGCTTCTTGCGTAGAAGATGCTTTTTCTGTTTCTTTTTCTGCAGAAACTATTTTTTCTTCTACTTGTTTGCCTTCTGCTGGAACTTGCTGTGGAACTGGCGTTCCTTGCCCTACTAAATTTTCTGTTTTTTGCTGTGCACAAGCACTAATCAAAAATATGCTTAGCACCAATACCAATAATATTTTTCTCATTATACCACCTCCAAAATGATATTTTATATATAATTTAGCATGAAAACTTTGGGTTTATTAAACTTTATTATTTCGAAAAACGGCTTAAAAATGCTGATTTTCGTTCATAGAGGGTTATTTAATCTTTTAGGATTATAGGAGTGTTAGTTGAGAGATTTTCAGCAGTTACAAAAAGTAAATAAATCCGCTTTACTCAAATGCCGGAATTGTAGGTGGACCTGGCGCTTCCTTTCTTGCTAAGAATAAACAATCTTCAGAAACCTTAACTGCAAGTCCAGCACTAGCAAGCTCATCATCTATAGGAAATTCTTTTTCAGGGCCTTCCCATTTTTGTAATTCGTCATCAAAAGCATAGATTTTTTCAAATTTACAATCTCCTAATTTCACATGGCCATAAGCCAGATAGACAGGATAATTTATTAAATTCCATCCTTCCTTTAATTTAGATTGAAGCATTCCCATATCGTCTGCTTCGTTTCCATTTTGAACTAACATATATGGGTGGTAGTCATAACTTACTTTAACTGGTTTTGAAAAGTAATACCAGTCAGCAGAAAATAATACATAAGCCATATAATTATTGATTAAATCCTCTTCAGATAGTCTTTGCATATCTTCTGATCTTACATTAAAAATCTGTTCAAACCCACATTCATCTTCTACACCTGGTACATTATAGACTTTTTCACAATATATATATTTCTTTGAAAAGGGCGAAAATGAATATCTGTAGTCGATGTAATTGGTATAACTATCTTTCGGATTTTCTTTTGTTGGTGTTGGATACGAATCTGATTTTCTCGCCTTTGCGAAATGACTTGGAAGCAAATACCAACCAGGTTTATCAATTTTATAAGTAACTTTATAACCCGTTCTTGCTGTAATATCGTTTTCTGGCAATTGACCATCAATTGTCACTGTAGAAAAAGAAGTTGCTGCGAGGACATTTGCAGATAATAGTACCAATAAACACGCAAATAGATTGATTTTTGTTAATTTAGCCATTAATTACTCCGGTAAAGCAGGAGGTTTAGGGATTGTATTCTCCACATTTTTCTGCTGATTTTGATTGTTTGGTTGATTTGTATTGCCAGAACTCTGTTGATTTGATGTAGATGAAATACTCGTCGAAGTACATGCATTGAAAAGAAACAAACCTAACAGAAGAATCAAAATGATTGCAACTAACTTTTTGTTCATTATTCTTGCCTTTTATTTATAAGATACTTCTTCTCTGATATCTAAACTGCCATCTCCCCTCTTACCCAAATAAGTGTACCTCGTAAATCTCCATTCAACTGTTGGCACACCTCCTAAAGACTTATCACCCCAATCTATCCTAGGTAGAGGTTTTTCGATTCTTTCTTGGACTATAAGCGTGTCCGAACCCGGTGAACGATGAAGGTCCATTATGGTAGATCTATCCTCACCAATAACTAATTAAGATATTCCTCTGTTATTAGTTCCAAGTGCACGAATAGCTTCTTGAATTGATAGTGGCTTATACATCATCAATCTATGAAAAATGTGATTTTCTATATAAAATTATCGGAAAACGAAATTATTATAAATTTTGATTTAAATTACAGGAATTAATTTCAAGGAGACTCTTATGAAACTGCATGTTTTGTTTATTCTCTCATTTCTGCTTTTTACATTCTCTGTGATAGCTACTCCACCAGGTAGAGATTATGTTCGTCCACTAATAGGTTTTAATTGGGAGACAATTATTTTAATCTCCTCTTCACTGCTTGTAGTAGCAGTAATTATAACATTAGTAAAATCAAGAAAGGCAATCATTTCTTTAATTCAAAAAATAAGAAGCAAAATAACTTCACCCCCAAATCTTCTAAATTATTCTCTTAAATATAGAAGATACTTTCTTTGGAATGGAATAATATACACTATAGCATCCGTTGGTTATAAATTAAGAACTTCTAGCAACTATGGGAGGGGTATGTTCCAAGAGATTATTCTTTCTGTATTATTCCTTTGGCTTATGTCATTTATATTGTTTAAAGTACCGAGCACTTTGCTCAAAAAGTTATCGGAGAAAGAACAAACCAATTCTTTATCATCAAAATTTGCTGTTAGCCTTCTTAAAGCTAGTATATTTTTAATGTATCTATTGCTTATTTTTACAGCAATCCAAGCTTTTAATGTAATCTTTTTGGATACCCATTCATATTTCTATGCTGGAAGTGGTTCAATTTTTCGTTATATTATGCAGATTTACATAAGTCTAGGGTTATTTTCGCTAGTACTTTTTATGGTAGCAACATTCGAGTAAAAAATACATCATTCAATGAATATCAGATCTAGTCTAATAACCTAAAACTCCAGTGAGAATTTTGAAGCAATAGTGTTTTAGGATAAAAAATATCAAAAGTTCAAAGTTCTCCTTTCTTAATTCTAATTATGGCATCTTCTAATAAATAAAAACACTTATTTTGGAGATAAAAATGAAAGTATTCTTTACATCGCAATTGCTGTACTGATACCTGATTAATTATTTCACCGAGCGGTAGTTTTTCTTGTTTTAATTTCCTTACCAGGGAGTACCCATTCGGAATTTTTTCTTTTAAAGTATAATCATGTACAGAAGCGATAAAAAGTAAACATCCTATAACCAGTAAAACAGCCTTTAGTACATTGCTTTTTGTTTTGGATTGAATCTTTGTGAATAGCCAACCTAAAATTGCCATAGGAAAACCTACAGCCAACCAAAACCCTGCAAAATATATACCATAGCCGGGTACAAGTATTATTAATAATCCAACTGGAATTAAAACCAAGAATAATGTATACTTCCAAATTTTTTCCTTAGGAATTAAATAAAAAAGAAAACCAATAATGAACCCAGGAACCATCAAAAGCCAGTAACCAATACCTTCCATCACTTCGTCAGCTACGAATAGGTACAGAAAACCCATAATAATTATAGCCAATCCTAAACCATGCACAAATGCAAGTAGAGTATTTATGAAATAATTTTTAGTCATAGCAATGATTCCTATTCGTATGCATTCCTTTTAAATCTATCTAAATTTTGTAAAAGTCTTTTGATAAATCGATTTACGCCCCAGATTGTTAAATTTTTCTCCATAAAATTAAATTTTAGTTTATCCTATATAATTTAGCATGAAAACTTTGGGTTTATTAAACTTTATTATTTCGAAAAACGGCTTAAAAATGCCGCTTTCCGTTCACAGAGAATTATTTGGGGTTTTTTATTTTTAGTTAAGCATAAATCACACCAAGCAATGAACCTATCAAATATCCTGCCAAAGCTGCAACCGTACCAACAATAGCCATCTCAAACCCGCTCTTTTTCCAATCGCCAATTGTTACTCTTGCTTTTACAGCACCAACAAAGAAAAGCATCAATACCGACAAAGCCAATGCAAAAACCATGCCTAATTTAACAGGTAGTATAAAGAAAGGAAGCACTGGTACGAGTGAGCCAAAAACTGCCGACATGCCAACAACCATTGCACTTTTTAATGGCTTTTCATAATCCTCAGGAAACATTTTTAATTCTTCAGCCATCATGGTTTCAAGCCATAATTTTTTATTTGAAGTTATCTTTTTTACAATGCCTTCAAGCTGCTTGCCCCTGAATCCTTTTTTGTAATAAATATCAATTATCTCCTGCACCTCCATATGCGGAATTTCTTTTATTTCTTTTTTCTCTCTTTCAAGCTGGCTTTCATAGAATTCATGCGCAGCCTTAGTGCTTGTGTATGCCACAGCAGCCATTGAAATTGACTCTGCAAATGTAGTTACCAATCCTGAAATCAAAACAATCTTAGTGCTTTGAACTGCACTTGCTACGCCCAAAACTAAACCAAGAGTATTAACAATGCCGTCTTGAAAACCAAGGATAATATCCCTTATACTTGAGCGGCTTATTCCTTGGTGCCTTTCAACTTGATGTTTTTCAAGGGCCTTTCTCATTAGCAGAACTCACAAACCTTTCCTTTGCCTTTGGTTACCTTTTTTATTGGGCTTTTTTTACTTTTTGCGCTTGTTTTCCTTGATTTCTTTGCTTTTGTCATTTCAGTCACCTTTCAATTGGTTTTTATTTTTTATATTATACGGCACATTAAACTTTTTGCCATTAATTTTATTCAACAATAATTAAATTATTCCTGCACTCATTTTACAATTTGTTGCTTTACGAAATATCCCTATGAGTTTCATACAAAAATGCTGCATCTTCGTTATGCTTTTTTAATTCTTGTATTAAAACGCTAAAAATGCCATTTGATGAAACAGCTTTTTGCTTATTTACCCATTTTGTTACCAACTTGCACACTTTATTGCATATTTCTTCTGCCTCTTGCTCACTTAAATGGGCACTTTTACATGCAAAATAGCATGAACCATATACTTTTCTTTCATCATAAAGCTCAGTATGGCCTTTCCTCTTTACAATATGCAAAATTGTTTTTTCTCTTGAGCTTCTTATTACTTTCTTTTTCTTAGATTTTTTATCTTTCATGTTTGACTTCATTTTAATTAATTAATTTTTAATTTAATGTTATTGTCCCATTTGCGATTAAAATTAATAACCATCCTAAAAATATCAAAATTATGCCAGTTGCAAGCCTCATATAAGTTCTGTTGTTTTGTTTCCATCTTTTTATGCTTTGTATCTTAAAGCCGAAGTAAACCATCAATAAAATAACAATTAATGGCAGTATAAATATTATATTGTATAAAATAAGCATTAGAAATGCTGCAAAATTAAAATTTTGTGATAACAAAAGCAGAATTGCCAAATAAGGAGCACCTGTGCAAGGTAATTCAACTCCTGCAACGAAAATGCCTAAAAATATTACACCCGGTAATGTAATCTTTTTTGTCATATCATGAATCTGCTTTGCCCTTTCTTGCGGAATTGCTAATGTTATTCCCTGCCCATACCAAAAGAAATCCTTTATCTCAATCAACCCAGCAATAATAATCAATGAACCTACTGCGATAGATATGTATTCGCTGATATATAGAGGAATCGAGCTTAAGAAATACAGAATTCCAAAGCCAGCTAATACGTAAGTTACGAAAACTGCAAGGACGTATATAAGACCATAAAACAACATTTCTTTTTTTGTCTTGAAAGCTATCATTATTGAAACGAGAAGTATTAAAACACCTATAGCACATGGATTAATAGAATCAATTAATGCTGTTGTGATTACTGTCCCTAAAGTTGGAAGATATGCTCCGACTGCCATTTTAGGTTATGTTTGAATTTATTTCCTCAATTGGTTTTTCTGTGAACACAATTTTTATTCTATCTCCTGGAGGCACTTTTTCATAGGGGGAAATGATATATTCAGATGGATTATTAATTAAATTTCTGTTAACAAAAACATAAAGCTTTGCTGGTTTTTCATTGCACAAATCACCATCATGCACGGATACTAATCCTTCATCTGTCACAACTTTTAATCTGTCATCTGATAATGAACCGCTAATTGCATAAAAGAAAGCTCCTAAACTGGCTGCTTTCCTGTCCAGTAAAACACCTTCAATATGTATTCTGCTATCGTCATGTGCATGCATTAAATCAACTCCTTGCTTATTCGACAAGCCCTTTGGCTTAGCCAACTTAATTTCCTTATTACAAACCCAGATTTCAAAGTCCGCATGCCAATGTACAGGTCCTTTTGTTATTGAAATTATGTTCAAGTGCAGAGTAGTCAAAATAATGTAGATAGTTACGAGCAAGGTTACAATAGCCACTAAGAAGTAAACTATTTTTTTAGTTCTTTCATTCATTTTTCTATGAAATGATATAATTATCAAAATCAAAATGCCAAAAACCAAAGAGCCATAGCCGACAGCAGTCAATTGGCTAAGTGGGTAGATATCAGAGTGATTTAAATCAAATTCCTGCTCATTTTCATGAGAAAAAACAGTAGGGATGACTAACAAAATCAAAAATAAAAAAATAACCCTCTTTTTCATACACAAATATGCTTAAAACCCCATTTATTTAAAATTTGCTATTTATATAAATTAATTTTTCTTATAAATCTTCTAACTGTTTCTTCAATATCGCCTTTTGCAACTATTCCAGAGATTATTGCTATGTTTTTTGCACCAGTTTTCAGAACATCTTCGATGTTTGACTCATTAATGCCTCCTATTGCAACTAAAGAAATTTTTAATTTTTTTTGCAATTGTTTTATTGGTTTTAAGCCAATAGGAGCTTTAGCATCTTTTTTTGTTGTCGTGCAATAGACAGGTCCAATGCTTGTATAATCTGCTCCAAGTTTTTGATTTTGCAATGCGCCACTGATGCTATGGGCACTTAATCCAACAATTTTATTTTTTCCCAGCAATTTTCTTGCATATCCATAGGGCATATCTTCTTGACCGAGATGTATTCCGTCAGCATCGACAGCAAGAGCTATATCAATTCTGTCATCAATCAAAAATAAAACATTATTTTTTTTGCATATTTTTTTTATTTCCTTAGCTTCTTTAATCATTTGTTTTGTTGAGGAGTCCTTTTCCCTGTATTGGACAATTTTTACCTCTCCTCTCACAGCTGCTTTAACATCTTCAATGATGCCTTTTTTGCTTAACCACCTATCTGTGATGAAATATAATCCAAAATCTCTTTCTTTTTTAAATGACATTTTATTTTTAATTTGTTCAATGCCTTTAGATTAATTAAATAAATCTACAATTTAAAAAGCTTCTTTTTCTTTGCGAGATAGCAGCCCCATAGAAACCCTATCCGTCAATAATCCAGTTTTATCTCATAAATTAACATTTTTATCATTAACTTCATATCTTCCAATAATAAAACAATAAAATAAAAAATATTTTCTTTAATTTTATC
>JACPMP010000123.1 GCA_016185915.1 Candidatus Woesearchaeota archaeon | reverse complement strand
GACTTCTTTAACAACAAAGCTTAGTCTTTTGTCAAATACAAATGCCTCAAACATTTTTTCCATTCTTTTTTTAGTTCCATTAGGGCCATAAATTTCCAGTTTATTGCTGTAATCCATTGAACTTAAACTTTGGATTAATCCAGGCAAACCAAGAACATGATCGCCATGCCAGTGGCTTATCAGTATTTTAGTCACTTTTGTCAAACTTATCCCGGCTATCTTAAATTGTCTTTGCGTGCCTTCCCCGCAATCAAACAGAATTCCCTCAGAGCCATAGCTAAGTAAAACCGCTATTTGATTCCTTTCTTTGGTTGGAACCATCGAAGATGTCCCAAGAAATGTAATTTGCATACTTTCTTTGTATTCGTTAAGACTATTTTAATGTTTTTGTTTTCAATATAGAAAATTAGATTACAATAATAAGTTTTTTAAATCAGGTGGTTTACCTATAAAACCACTTTGAATTCAAGATGACTAAGAAAAAGGAAGAAGCTGAAGAGGTTCTTCCTAAGAAGGAAGAAGTTAAAGAAATAAAGGAACATAAAGAGCCTGTCAAAGCAACCTTCGCAAAAGAAAGGGTGCTAACAGAAAGCTCAGATAATGCTAGAGAGCTCTATAATCAAAGCAGATATGGTGAACTGCTTGATGATGGGAGAGTCCAGCTTTCTTTGATTGAGGCGCTTTACTTGCTCGAAAAGAAGAAGGTTATAGTTTATGATGCTAGAAATAAAGCATTAGATTTTGAAAGTTTTTTGAAAAAGGCACAGAAATTTGAGCCAAACTTTTGGGTCAGGTACTGTGTTTATAGAGATATAAGAAATAGGGGTTATATAATAAAGACTGCATTAAAGTTCGGCGCAGACTTCAGGATTTATGACCGGGGCGTCAAGCCAGGCGAAGACCATGCAAGATGGGTTGTGTTTCCGGTTCACGAAGGCTCAACATTGACTTGGTATGAGTTTGCAGCGAAGAATAGAGTTGCACATTCTACCAAGAAAAGGCTGCTGATAGGAATTGTTGACGCAGAAAATGATTTGACCTACTACGAAATTAAATGGCTGAGACCTTAAAATTTCAAAGTAATTATTCACCAAAACATATAAAAACAAACCTTCCTTATTCTCTCTTATGGAAACTCGCGACAAGATTCTTGAGATTATCAAGCTTAAAGGACCTGTTCTGCCATTTCAGATTTCAAAAGAGATAGGCAGCAACATTCTCATGGCATCCGCACATCTTGCGGAACTAACGGCAAGCAATAAGCTAAAAACATCAACAATCAAGGTTGGCGGCTCGCCCCTTTATTATCTTCCTGGGCAAGAGGCAATGTTGCAAGGATATACTGCCAATATGAATGACAAGGAAAAAAAAGCATTTGATTTGTTAAGCCAAAACAAAATATTGAGGGATTCCGAGCAAGAGCCTGTGATAAGGGTCGCATTAAGGGAAATTAAGGATTTTGCAGTTCCATTAAATGTCAATTACAACAACAATGTAGAGAGATTCTGGAAATGGTATTTGACAAGCAATGAAGAAGCTGAAAAATTGATTAAATCAAAATTAGAAATAATAGAAAAACCTATTGAAAAAAAGTTTGAAGAAAAGCTGTCAGAAAAAATTCAAGAAATTAAACAACAAAAAATAGAAGAAAAATTACCAATTCAAAAACAATTAAAAGAAAAAAAAGAACCTAGAAAATATAAGGAAAGAGAGAAAGAAGACCATTTCTTAAACAATATAATAAAATTTTTTGAAAAAAATAAGATTAGTGTTATAAGTAGCGAAATAATAAAGAAAAACTTAGAAATGGATTTTGTTGTTGAAATTCCAAGTGTTGTAGGAAATCTTCAATATTACTGCAAAGCTAAAAACAAAAAAAGAATTAATGATTCTGATTTAAGCAGTGCTTATGTAAAAGGGCAATTCAAGAAATTGCCTGTGTTGATGATTTCTACAGGAGATTTATCAGCAAAAGCGCAGGAAATGCTTACAAAAGAATTGAACAATATAACTTTCAAAAAGGTATAGTATAATTTCAATAAATCAAAAAACGAGAACGACTTTTAAATACAAACACGAAGAAAGTAAACCGTTTTTGATTATTTAAGTGAATACCTCGATAAATGCAAAGCATTTTCGATGGCACTCGAAAATTTGAAAAATTTTCGATGAATAGGCGAGGCAAAATTCAATGGTAGAAGAATTTCGCCGAGCACAATCTAATGTTGCCAAAGGCAACGGATTGAATTTTGAAATCAAATAATCTAAATTCAATTAAAATGGGAGTGGCTTTAACCGAATTATTGCTGATTAAGGAAATTGATTTAGATTTTCTTCGAAATAAGATTTTGGTTGTTGATGCCCCAATGTGGCTTTACCAGTTTCTAAGCTCTATAAGGCAGAGAGATGGCTCATTATTAACGGATTCGAAAGGGCAGGTTACTTCGCATTTAATGGGTTTATTAACACGAATATCAAATTTAACGCAGCAAAATATTAAACTTGCTTTTGTGTTTGACGGTGAGCCGCCCAAGCTAAAGTACTTGACACTTGAAAAGAGAAAAGAGATAAAGATAGAGGCAGAGAAAAAATTTGAAAAGGCAAAAGAAAAGGAAGATTTAGAGTTGATGAAGAAATATGCAGCAAGAACTTCAAGATTAACAGATGAAATGATAGCTGAAGCAAAAAATCTGGTAGAATCCTTTGGACTGCCTGTTATAGATGCTCCTTCTGAAGCAGAAGCTCAAGCCTCTGTTATTGTTAAAAATGAAGATGCGTTTGCTTTGGCAACAAATGATGCAGACGCTTTATTATTTGAATCTCCTAAAATAGTTAGAAACCTAAATATGGCGGGCAAAAAGAAGAAAGCAAACAAATTAAGTTATGAAACGATAAAACCAGACATAATAGATTTGGCAGAAAACCTTAAGCATCTGGGAATAAAACAAGAGCAACTGATAGCATTGGCAATGCTAATTGGAACAGACTACAATAGCGGCGGAATAAAAGGCATTGGGCCTAAGACAGCATTAAAGCTGGTTAAAAATCACGGCACAAATTTTGAAGCATTATTTAATGAAGTAAAGTGGAATGATTTTTTTGATTTTTCATGGCAAGAAGTGTTTGATTTGATAAAAAAGATACCTGTGAATGAAAATTGCAAATTAAAATGGGCTGATGTTGATGAAGAAAAAATAATGAAATTGCTCGTTGATAAGCATGATTTTTCTGAAGAAAGGGTTAAAGGACAAATTGAAAGCTTAATAAAAGAAAAAGATAATAAAAGTCAAAAAGGATTGGGGGAGTTTTTTGGGTAAATAAATAGATAAATATTGTAAATTTACAATCCTTTCCCTCTATAAATTAAATTCCTACTAGCTTTAATTCCTGTCCATGCCGCATCAAGAATTAGATATAGTGTTCCTGCAACAATTGTGTCCATAAATTTGTCTATTAAACCATTCTGTGGATGCGGCTTTAAAACAATTCTTGGATATTCATGGTTTGCGTCTTCAATTACAAAATATGTTCTACCTCTCCTGGATAGTCCATATGTTTGTATTCTGGTAGCCAACCTAACTTTAGCAACTAAATCTTTAGGGTGTGGAACATGTTGCTCATAAAGAGGAGGATTTTCCCATGGAGTAACTTGTCCTGGTCCATAGTAAGGCAGGAAATATTCTGCAGTTATTTCTTCCAATGAGCCATCTTCCAAATTTGTGTAAACATCAATAAACCATGGCTTTAATTCCGACATAATTCTGGAGGTTTTTGAAGGAATTCTTGTATCGCCTAATCTGACCCGCCCATCTGTATAATGTCTTTCTGCCCAGTCTAATAGCTGATTCAAATTACCTTTCATCTTTTCTTTTTCCATTTTTACCTCATATTTATTTTAGATTTATTGCTAAAAAGTTTTGAAATAGAAAGCTTGATTCATCAAATAAAAGATAGTTTAAGCAATCGGCACAGAGCTAATTATCGAGAATCAAGTGTCTATTAGTCTATCCAATAATAATTAAAGAAATAATAGATACAAAAATTTTGAGTGCATTGTTTATTTTCATTAGTGTTTAATGGGAAATAGACAAAGTATATAAATTTATCTAAAAATTTTCTTGTAATGAAACAAAACCTAAAATATTATCTAAAAAATAAATTAACAAATAAAGAACTAAAGCTAGTTCCTTCATCATTTGACGTAGTTGGTGATATTCTAATATTTTCAGAATTTCCGAAAGAATTGGCAAAGAAAGAAAAAAT
>JACPMP010000137.1 GCA_016185915.1 Candidatus Woesearchaeota archaeon | reverse complement strand
GCTTTTTGGCGTTCTTAATGCAGTGTCCATTAAAGAATCTCTACCTGTCATAGCCCCAAAGAAAAATTCTGCAGGCGTCAACCCATTTTTAAATCCATTGCTGATGAAACCATGCGCTTCAGAGCCCAAGTCGCCTCTCCTAAAATGAGCTAATGTTCTTTGCTCAAAGCCCTTCTCTATTCTTTTGCCTCTCATAGCCTGCTGACCTACACAAGCAGCCATCTGAGCCAAGTTCAACAAGTTGCCTCTTGCACCAGACTCTGCCATTACCATTGTATGGCTTCTTTTATCTGCATGAGCTGCAACTGTCCTGCCTGTCTCGTTTCTCGCTTTATTTAAGACCTCAAGTATCCTTAATTCCAGTGTTTCCTGCATTGTTTTTCCAGGGAATGCCTCTAATTTACCTTCTTTGAAATGGACAATTAAAGCATTTACTTCTTTTTTCGCTGCATCGAGGTCGTCTCTTATTTTCATTTTTGCTGGCTCTGGAAGATCTGTGTCTGACAATGCAGATGTAAAGCCCATTCTAAACAAGTATTCTATGCCAAGCCTAAAAATCTTGCCGAGAAAATCTATGCTGTAATCTTTGCCATATTTTTGATGGATACTCCTCAACATCAACCCTGATTCCTCCCCAAGTGAATTTCTGTCCATAACGCCTGAAATAAGTTTGCCATCTTCTATCAGTACATGAGTATCTTTATCACACTTTTCCTTTGACCTGTCGCACAACCTTGAATGCCCGTTGTAATCAAAATCATCTGGCAGCAACACACTAAAGATTTCCTTGCCCGTTACGATTGTTTTTCTTGGCAGCTTTGAGAAATCTGTAATGCCCACTGCCGACAATAAATCAATGGCCTCTTCCCTTTTTATTGAGTTATCTTTTGTTAGAACATAATTTCCGGAGATTGCGTCTTGGGTACATCCTATTATGCTTAGACCATACCTTAATGAAATAAGCTGTGTTTGCACTTCCATCAAAATCTCTGCTTCTGCCCTTGCCTCTTCTGTTTGTGGAATATGAAGATTCATCTCATCGCCATCAAAGTCAGCGTTATATGGGGTACAGACAGCTGGATTCAACCTTAACGTTTTGCCAGGCAATACCTTAACGCGATGGCACATCATGCTCATTCTGTGCAATGATGGCTGCCTGTTGAATATCGCAATGTCGCCATCCATTAAATGCCTCTCAACAATATAGCCAGGCTGTAATTCTTCCAAAGATGCCTCTTTAGTTTCTTCTGTAATTTTTTTCTTTTTGCCGTCAGGCCTTATTATGTAATTGGCGCCTGGATACTTATCAGGGCCCTTTTCGACAAAGGTTTTCAAGTACTGTATGTTCCATTCATTTACTCTTTCAGGCACTGTAAGCTTGGTGGCAATAACAAATGGCACACCAACCTCGAAAAGCTCAAGCATAGGGTCAGGGCTTATAACTGTTCTTGCACAGAAGTTTGTCCTCTTTCCAGCAAGGTTATGCCTTATTCTTCCCTCTTTGCTCTTTATTCTTTCAGTTAAAGTTTTTAGCGGCTGACCGCTTCTGTGCCTTGCTGGCGGCAACTGAGCAATATTATTGTCAAAAAATGTTGTAACATGATACTGCAATAAATCCCATAAGTCCTCTACAATTATTTCAGGTGCGCCTGCATTTATGTTCTCAAACAATCTTTGGTTTATTCTTACAATATCCCCCATTTTATGGGTTAAGTCATCCTCACTTCTTTCTCCGCTCTCTAATGTGATAGAAGGCCGCATTGTTACCGGGGGAATTGACAATACAGTTAGTATCATCCATTCTGGCCTTACATGAGGAACCTTTAATCCAAATATTTCACAATCCCCATCTGGAATTTTTTCCAGTCTAGCCCTTATTTCAATTGGGCTTATCCTTTTGTCTTCTTCTAAAAATGTTGTAGGCTTTTCCAAGCTTATTTTTTTCTGCTTGGCTTTGCAATTAGGGCACTTGTTTATAGTCTTTAACCCTGCAATTATCTCCTTGACTTTCTGCCTTCGCTCCTCTACGCCACTTTCTTTTTCAACTTGGTCGAGGGTTTCCTTTATTTTGCCTATCTTATTGTCTGGAATCAAAATTCTTCCGCATTCCCTGCATGTGCATTTCAGCAAAGTCATGATGATATTAACAAATTTGACATGAATAATTGGCCTTGCTAATTCTATGTAGCCAAAATGGCCTATGCACTCCTTTAATTTTGAGCCGCAAGTTTTGCACCTTAACCCAGGGTCGATAACACCCAATCTTATATCCATTAAGCCGCCGTCAACAGGATAGCCCTCCTTGTCATAAAGTTCAGGAGTTACGATTTTCGCAGAAGCCATCTTCTTAATCATCTTTGGGCTTAGTACAGAAAAGACAATGCTCTTGACCTGCTTGTAGATGTATTGCTCCTCTTGTTCTATTCTCTCAACTTTCTCTTCCTTGCCTTCAATTGCCTGTTTTACAACTTCAAGCTCCTGCTCTGTTTTTTTATCAGTACCTTCTTCTTCTGCCATTTTTATTTGATTTATTTTTATATTTTTAATTTATGGATTTTAATTAACTACCAGAATTTGGTCTTCAGCTTTTTTAAGGTATTCATCTACATCCGCAATCAATGTTTCAACTTCAGGATCTAATATTCCTGAGTATCTGTGCTTTAATTCTCTATAACCTCTTTCATCAATTCTAACTTTATCTTCTGTTCCTCTAAGCATTATAAGTATTGGTTGTCCTCCAAATGGTACAAAAGGAGCAATATAACACTCCTCCTCCAAAACACCATAACCCTTAAGTTGGTCTAAGGAGATTAGAGTATCCAAATGTGATCCCCGACTCACAAATCGCATAACTTGAACTGATTTGTTTTCTGACATTTTCTAAATTTTTTATTTTTCAATATTTTAGTTATTGTGTTGTTTTTATTTAATGCAAAGTTAATGTTTTCTTAATTTTTTTGTTTCTTTCTCAACTCATCATTTTTGAAATTTTCATCATCTATTGAAACTTGTAAAAATTTTCGAGCATGCTCAAAAATTCTCTTATATATTCGTAAATTGGAATTTTTGACAAATCACGAAAGTTGTTTATTATTTTTGATTTTTTAATTGATTTTCGTCAATGTCAGAAATCGATTTGATTTCTGAGCATTCCCAAAAACCTATGGTTTTTGATAATGTTCAATCGTTAATGAAATTTTTTATTTTATTGGAATTTTTATTGAATTATTTTTTAAATGAGTTTTTTGTTAATGTTCAATTTTTTATTGAGCATTCATTTTTTAATTATTTTATTGTATTTTTTATTAATGTTCAATCGTTATTGAGTTCGTTTATCAAATTTTATTTTTCATTATTGGTTTTCGTAATGTTTTTTTAAATGTGAATTTAATTTTTATTGATATTTTTTGTTTATTTCTCAACGCATTATCTAATTTTAAATCAACAATCACGAAAGTTTTTTATTTTATTTTAAAATTTTAATTGAATTTTTTATTGAGTTTTGTTATTTCTCTTTTGCTTTTTGAGGTGGCTTGACTGACAAGCTAGGCAATCCTGTACCAACAGGGACAGGCTGGTTAATCATTACATTCTCGACAACCGAGTCAAGATTGTCAACTTCTCCTACAAGTGCGGCATTTATAATATGCTTTATTGGCGTTTCAAAAGATGCTCTTGCCAAAACGCTTGACTTCTCGCTTACAACACCATACCTTGTAATTACTTTAAGAGTTCCGCTAATGCACATTGTATCTGCGACAAGCATTATATGCCTGACATCAACGTTCAGCCCTTGGCTTTCTATAACTTTAAAGATTTCATTTATAATTGATTGTCTTGCAGCTTCAATGCCAAGCACTTGCTCGATTTCAAATATGTTGTTTGTTGTTGTCCTGTAAGCATCAGCTTCCTCTAATTGCAAAACATCTGCTAAGTTTGAGCCAGCGGTTATTATGACAAATTCATCATCCCTTTTCACTGGCAGAACTTGCAAAATTCCCTTTATGCCTTTTATGTTAATGGCCTTTATTTTTTCTTTTGTTTTGTATGCATCATTAAAAGTGTCTTCTTTGCTTCTTGATTTTAGGATGATTGAATCTTTGTTGTCTCTTATGTTGTAGCCCTTCAATTGTTTCGAAATGGCGTCTGCTACTTTGCTGCTTGTTATATCTATCTCCTTCATTTTGTCCTTGTCAAGCTTCACTTCAATAGTGAAATCAGCGATACTAATTGTGAACTCTGTTGAAATGTCCTTCAACTTTGTTTCCTTTATCTGCAGCGCAAGATGCCTTAGGTCTTCTATTTTCTTTCCACTGGCATACGGCTTTTTTAAGTAAATCTCCATCATTGGATTTTCAAGCTCTTTTCTTCCGTCAAGAATTTCGATTATGCGGGGCAATCCTAAAGTGACATTCATTTCTGCTACCCCCGCGAAATGAAACGTATTCAGCGTCATTTGCGTTCCCGGCTCGCCGATTGACTCAGCCGATATCAGTCCAACAGATTCGCCAGGCTGCACTCTCGCATTTCTATACTCCTCATAAGTTGCTTCCATTATCTTCTTTAGCTTGGCCTCACTTATCCCTTTTGGTGTGTTGTTCCTTATTTCCTCGATTATCCTGTTTGGAAGCTTGTCCTCATATTCTGAAATTATGTCTGCCATTTTATTTAATTAGTTTGATTTATCTTTTATTTTTTCAACCATCGCTTCGCGACAATAGTTAGTGCTCGGCAAAAATTGGGTAGCTGAGCGAGCGAGAGCGAGCTCTCGCATTCGTCACACTAATTTTTGCCTCGCCTATTGATTCATTAACAATCACAACGGTTTATCTTCTTATTGCTGTGAATCCAAGAGTCATTACGGATTGTTTGAGTTTTTTATTGAATATATTTATTGTGTTTTATTTAATGCTCAATCGTTAATGGATTTTTTCATTGTTTCATTTTTTCTTTTATAACTCATTAAACGTTTTTGCCATCATTTTTTAAATTCAAAAATGTTTTAAAATAATTATTAACTAATACTTGCTCTCTAACTGCAATTTTGGATATATTCCTAAGCTTTTGAACTCGTCAAGCATTAATTTGAAGGCGTAGCTTATCTCGATATCATTAATCTCAACATTCTCGCCGCAAACCGGGCAGTAAGATTTGTTTTTGTAGTTGTCTTTGATTGCAATAATTCCACAGCTCTCGCAAACAGGCACAATTGTTTTGTCGCTGTCAAACCTTTCCTTAAGCAACAAAGATGCGCCGTGAGCAACAAAAGTATCCTTTTCCATCTCTCCCAATCTTAAGCCGCCCTCTTTTGCCCTGCCTTCTGTTGGCTGTCTTGTCAAAAGCTGGATTGGGCCGCGAGCTCGTGAATGTATCTTATTGGACACCATGTGCTTTAATTTCAAATAGTACATATTTCCTATGAATATTTTTGCTTGATACTGCTCCCCTGTCTGGCCATTGTACATAGTTTCCACTCCACTTTCTCTGAAGCCTAATGAAAGTAACTCCTTCCTTAATCTTTCCTCGTGCTCTGCATCAAAGGTTGTCCCATTAATATATCGTCCAGCGAGAGCCCCTACTTTGCCAGCAACCATTTCAATTAAATGAGAAATTGTCATTCTTGACGGGATTCCATGAGGAGAAAATATCAAGTCTGGCACAATCCCCCTTGCTGAAAAGGGCATGTCACTTTGAGGCACAATCAATCCAACAATCCCCTTTTGGCCGTGCCTGCTTGTAAATTTATCACCAATTTCAGGCACCCTTTCATCCCTTATCCTTACCTGAATAAGCTTATTGCCTTCTTCATTTTCAGTTATCATTACAAAATCTATAATGCCCTCTTCGCCATGCTTTAAATTAACAGAGCTTTCTCTCCTTGTGCTTGACGCTAAGCTGTATTCTTCCATCGAGCTCAAGAATCTTGGCGGCGAAGTTTTTCCAATCACAACATCGCCTTCCTTGACTTTTGCTTCCGGGTAGATTATGCCATCGTCTTCCAAAAACCTGTAATCCTTTTCCGTTTTATACCCTTTAACATCTTTGTCAGGAATGCATATCTGGTCAATTAAGCCCCCAGCATACCTTAGCTCTTCTGCAATGCTTGGCCTGTAATATGTTGACCTTCCAAAGCCTCTTTCTATAGAGCCTTTGTTTAATATGATGGCATCTTCCATGTTATAGCCCTTATAGCTCATGATGGCAATAACTATGTTCTGTCCAGCAGGATGCTTGTCATAATTAGAAATATCATGCAGTATTGTACTGACCACAGGAACTTGGGGATAATGAAGCAGATTTACATCCATGTCCATTCTTACAGCAAAGTTGGAAGCATAAAAACCAAGCGCTTGCTTCTGGTTTTTCGAGCCTGCGTTAAGCCTTGTTGACTGGTTAAAGTTGCCGTATGGAACAAGTGAGGTGCAATAACCAAGCACAGCCAGCGGTGTTATCTCAAGATGCGTGTGCTCTGGCGTCAATTCATTTTCAAAAAATGCGACTAACACATTTTCCTCTTCTGCGGCATCTAAATATTCAATTATGCCCTGCTTTATTAAATCCGACCATGAAATTTCATTTTTCTCCAACTGCTTTATGTGCCTCTCGCTCAATAATGGAGCGCCATCCTTAACAATTATCAAAGGCCTTCTGGCTCTTCCCCTTGAGCTTTCCAATTGGATTTCATTTGCTTTTTCGTTGTAATGAACATTAATGTTTTCTGTAATTGCACCTTTTCTCCTTTCTTCCCTTATCTTCTGCACAAATTCAATAGGATTGTCAACATTTCCTAAAAACTTGCTGTTAAGGTACACTTCTGCCATTTTCTTATTTTTTGATTTTTATTGTTTAATCTTGTTTATTGTATTTGATAATGTGAAATTGATGTATTTTGATTGCTATTCAATTTCTTTCACAACGCATTAAACGTTTTTGCCATTATTTTTTAAATTCAAAAATATTTGAAATTATTTTTTGTTTATTTTTATTTAATGTTCAATCGTTAATGTATTTTATTTATTGAAATTTTTTATCTTATCGTCTTTAAGCCAATTGCCTTCAATGATTTTAAAATATCATCTTCGTTTGAATCTCCTGAAATGGTGCAGAGCAATGAAAGATTCTTCCTCAAGCCAATGTTTGTTCCTTCTGGAGTTTCGATTGGACAAAGCCGGCCAAGATGAGTTGTGTGCAATTCTCTGGCTTCAAAATTTTCCTGTGAAGCGCTTAATGGGCTTACAACTCTCTGCAAATGCGACAGCGTCTCAAGATAATTCAATCTCTGAATACGCTGGCTTATCCCTTTTCTGCCGCCAACCCAGACTCCTGTTGCCATCGAGGAATAAATTCTTTGGGTTAGCAATTTGTCTCTTATGATGACTTTTATCGATGGAAATTTTCCCCTTTTGACAATTCTCTGGAAGTTATACAATAAATCCCCAATCAAAACTTTTAAGTTTAATCTTAGCAAATCAGCAAGCAAGTCACCGCTCATCTTAAGCCGTTTATTCATATAGTGGTCTTTGTCGTCCGTATTAAGTTCGCCATTTGAAACAAGAATATATTTTTTCAGCATTTTGCATAAGTTGTATGCCTTAAATATCCTGTCTTCTGGTTTTATCCCAAGATGAGGGAGTAAATATTTGTCTAGAATCTCCTTCATCCTTTCAATTCTTACCTCTTTTGATTGTGTGATGCCAATCTTTTTTGCAATATGATCAAGGGCTTCTTCCTCGCTTTTTATGCTTACAAACTCCAATAGATTTATTATAATCTCATCAAACTGCCTTTCTGGCAGGATAAACTTGGTTATTTCCTCGTCTTTTAGCAATCCAAGCGCCTTGATTACAACAATAATCGGCACTCTCTTTACTCGCGTAAAAGTCAGGTAGAACATCCCATCTTTCATTTTCTCAATTGTGTGGGGAATCTTAAACGAGCCATATTCTGAGAATAACTTGCCTACAATCTCGCTAGGTCCAGTCATATCCCGCTCTACCAAAAATCTGTTAGAAGCCAAATCCTCAATTGTTATAAGAACCTTTTCTGTTCCATTGATTATGAAGTAGCCCCCTGGCTCATCAGGGTCTTCTCCTTTGGCTATTAGCTCGTCCCTTGTTAATTTATGCAGGTGGCACCATTTGCTTTTTAGCATTATTGGCAAATTTCCGATTTGAGTATCAAAACTTTCACGCTGAACCCCATTGATATGGGCGCTGACTGTTATCCAAGTTGGTGCAGAATAAGTTATTTTCCTCAGCCTTGCTTCCATCGGGTAG
>JACPMP010000136.1 GCA_016185915.1 Candidatus Woesearchaeota archaeon | reverse complement strand
TTTCAATGTCATTTTTTGCCTTTTCAAGCAGTTTTTTTAGATAAGATTCTCTTTTTTTGTCATCTAAGTTTTCAAGTCTTTTCTTTGCCTCAATAAAAACACTCTCAATAATTTGTTTTTTAGCTTCAAGAAGTATTTTTTTATTCTCAAGCTCTGCAGACGCTAATTCCTGCCTTTTGATTGCATCAAGCATTTTTTTTGTTTCTATGTCACTTTTTTCTTTCATTTCCTCAATTTTCTTCTCTGCTTCTTTCATTGTTCTGTTAGCTTCTTTTCTGGCTTCTGCAATAAGAGAGTTTGCTTGCTCTTTTGCACTATTCAATATTTCTTCCTTTAATGCTTCAAGCCCCATTTTGTCTGAAACAAATTTATTTTGCAAGTCCCAATATTAAATATGCTATGACCAAACCAAAAATAACTATGGTTTCTGGAATAACTGTAAGAATCAATCCCTTTCCAAACAGTTCTTCCTTTTCAGCCATTGCGCCTATTGCGGCCACTCCAATTTCTTTTTCAGCCCATGCAGCAGCAAAAGCGCTTCCAGCAATGGCTAATCCCGATGCTAATGCTATTAATCCAGTTGATATTTCTACTGCCATTTTATTTTACCTCCGAATTTTTTATTGTTTTATTTTTATTTAATCAATCGTTATTGAATTTTTAATCCAAACGGTTGATATTTTTTTGCTCCACCATGAAAAAATTTTGTAAAAAATTCAACATAATGAAGTCTTAAAGAGTGCAAAAAGCTTCCCAATAAGCCAAGCATAATGTTTATCACATGCCCTATAACTAAAATCAAAACTCCGATTAAAACTAAAAATCCTCCTTTATGGAAGAATTGCTCTGCTGAATCATTGATTATAAGCGCCAAAACTACTGATGACAGCCCTATTGCCATCAATCTAGCATAAGAAAGCGTATTGCTAAATATGCTTGGAATTTCAATTATGCCTCTTATGCCCTCCCCCTTGTAAAGCATGTATAATGGTACAATTAGTGTCAATAGTAAGATTAATATTTTTGTGGATAATGTAAAGTTCGTGAAGTTAAATAACCAAACAACAAACACAAGCCATATTTCAAATATAAACCAGCTTCCTTTTGCATATAATCCTGTTCTAAATCCATGTGACTTATATTCATTAATAAATCCAATTAACAAGCCAAGATTGATATGGATTATCCCTACTACAAGTGCTAAAAACATAAGCCCATTTATATCATGAACTCTTGACAGTATGTGCGGCAGATAAAAACTGCCTATCTCTTCAAATCCAAAAAATTCCCCAAACAATAGCCCAAAAAACATTGTTGAGAGGGATGAAAAAATAAGTATGTTTAAGAAATTCTTTGCTTTTGGCATTAATCTTTTTAGTATCATAAATAAAATGAGTGTCGTTAAGCCATAACCAAAGTCGCCAAGCATAAAACCAAACAAAAGCGGATAAGTCAAAAACATAATGAACGTTGGGTCAATTTCTTTGTAAGTTGGAAGTGTATAGAGATCCATAAAAAACTCAAATGCTTTTGCATATTTGGGATTTTTTAGCTTTACAGGCACTTTATCTTCTTTCTTTGCAGATTCAAAATGCACAAATATTTTATTGTGTGTAATTTTGTTTAACCTATCAATTGATTTGCTCAAATCATCTGTGGGAATCCATCCTTTTATGAGAAAACTGGAGGGTGTTGCTGCAAACTTCAATGGCGCTTCTGCCTTTTCAAGCTGTTCGCTCAAAAAGTCGTCTGAGGCTATTAGAAAGTCTTTGTAATCCTTTCCGAGATTCACAATTTTTGCTTTTATTTCCCCTTTCTTTTTTTGTAATTTAGCAGTTTCTTCTTCTATTTTTTTAAAATTTGCAGAGGCATTTCCTTTGAGATTTCCTATATTCACAAAACTCACAGGAGAAAAATTTGCTTTGCGCAATATGTTACTCACAGCATCCTTGATTTTTGAATCAATAAACAAAACTATGAAGCATCTTTTTTTAACAAGGCAATGAAAGAGCATAAGCTTTTGCGTTGCTTTTAATAATTCTTCTTTCAGAGCTAGTGCCTTATTTTCATCTTTTAAATATCCTGTGAAATAAGCTAAAGATTTATAAGGTGCAAAGGATTCAAGAGGTGCATTAATATCCTTTAAAATTTCCAGCTCTTGCTTTATCGATTCATTTTTTGATATTAGCTCCTCTGTTTTTTTAAGCTCTTCCAAATTTATATTTAATTCTTCAGTTAGTTTTCTTGCAGTTGACTCAATCTCTAAAAAACTCTTTTTAAGCTCAAATTTGATTTCCTGCTTTTTTATGTTTAATGCTGCAATCAGCGCTCTTACCTTAACCAGAATTTCAGAAAGCCGATTGGCGCTTTCTAATGGTCTTCCAATATCTGCAAATTCATTTTTTGAATGCTCAATAATGTGGAGTATTTTTAGGTTATGAAGCTCTTTTATTATAGTTTCTTGCAGATTTTTTGGCCCTGTTATTATTACGCTGCTCATTTCATAAGGTCTTAACATTTTATACTATCTCCTCGAATTTTTTAGTAGCAGACTCAACCGCTTTAGGGATATTTTTTTCTGATTTTGCCTTTAACTGTTTTGCTGCATTTTTGCCTTCTGCCAGTTTTTCATCCCTTATGAGCTTGGCTTTTTCCCTGAAATCCATTAGTTTTTTTTCTTGAGTTTTTCTTATTTCCTCTTCTTTTTCAGTCAATAGTTTTGAAGAATTAATTGTGGCTTCGTGCATCATAGCTTCCTTTTCTCTCTTAGCCCTTTCAATAATCTCATCTGATTTTTTTTCGGAATTTCTAATCTCAAGCAAAATTTCAGCTTCCATTTTTGTGGCAAATCGCACTATAAGGGTTATATATAAATTTTATTGAGAGTATTTATGTAGAAAATGTATTCTTTGAATAGTTTATAAATATATTGCTGTGATTAAGTTTTTAAATATATTTGAATAACTGGCTATGAATGCGCCGGTAGCTCAGCTTGGAGAAGCTAGCGAGCACTCGCCTTGCTTCGTGCAAATAGAGCGAAAGGTTCCTAACCTTTAGGCCGGGGGCGTGATTGAGTGCATACTCTTTCACCCCGAATTCGAATCCTCCCCGGCGCGCTTTTATTTTAAGATTAATCACATATGCTTCAGCGCTTTTTCCATCACCGGAATCACTTTCTCTGCCTCGTCCTTGAACATTCTTCCAAGCTTTGCAAAACTCCATTCACCGTCTTGATTCATATTTTCTCTTGAAATCTGAAGCTTTTTCTCGCCGTCATTGTAGGAGAAAACTCCAACAGTTATTCTTGTTGTTTCGAATTTTATTGTCTCTGAAAACAATTCCTTGTCCAAGTTTTTATCAAATTTGCTGAATGCCATTGTATCACCTGGAATTTGGAATAATGTTGATGTTTTAAATGTTTTTAATCTTAAAAATCAGTTTACAAATTTTTTCACAATCTCCATCACTATTTTCCCATCAACCTTGCCCCTGTGCTTCGCCATCATTAAACCCATGTAAGCGCTATGACTCAAGCCAGGCTTTTCTTCAATTATTTTCTTGATTTCTTTCTCTAAATCTTCTTCAGAAACAGCTTCAAAATGGCTTAGCTCAATTTCTTCATTTTTAATTTTTTTGACCAATAAGTCAATAACAGCTTCTTTTGCTATTTTGCCTTTGTTTAAGTAATCTAGAACTTCTTCAAAATCCTCATTTTTTAGTTTTGATGCGTCAAGATTAAATCTTGCCTTGATTTCTTTTGGGATACTAACCAAAGTGTTTGCTATTATTAACGGCTCTATCTTGCTGAATTTTTTAACAAAAATTTCAAAATTTTCATTGTCAATTAATTCTTTTGCTAGTTCCTTTGTAATTTCGTATTTTTTCTCAAATTCTTCAATCTTATGGGACAATAATTTTGGCAGTTCTTTTCTTAGTTTTTCAATATAATTTTTATCAATTTTTACTGGAAGTACGTCAGTCTCTGGATAGAGGCGTGCAGCGCCTGGCAATGGCCTCAAAAAAGATGTTGTGAAATCTTGTTCTGCTTTTCTTACCTCTCTCTCTAATTTCTTGCCATGTTTTATTGCTTCAAACTGTCTTTTGACTTCGTATTCAATAACTTTTGGAATGCTTCTTAAATCCTGAAATCCCTTTATTTCAGTTCTTATTCCTCCCTTAATTGATATATTTACGTCCTGCCTTATTGTGCCAATCCCTCTTTTAACGCCTTCAACGCTTCTTAGCACCATTCCTACATGAGCAGCAACTTCTTTTGCGTGCTCGGGGCTTTTTACGCTTGAATCTGTTGCTATCTCTATTAAGGGTATTCCCAGTCTGTCTAATCTGTATCTTACAAAATCTTTTCCTTCCTCTAGTTTTTGTGCTGCCTCTTCCTCTAAACATATTGTTGAAATTCTAACTCTGCCTTGAGAAGTATCAATAAAGCCATCCATTGCGACTAAAGCAGTCCTTTGAAATCCGCTTACATTGCTGCCATCAACAACAGTTTTTCTCATGACTTGAATTTCATCAACAATTTTTGCATTAAGCAATAATGAAACTTTAATTGTTGTTTCAAGAGCTTGTTTATTTAGTTCATTTGGAGGTTCTTCATCTGTTTCTACTAGACAGACATCTTCAGAATTAGCTTCATAAATAATTTTCTTGTTTTTCAGCATTTCAAATTCTGCTGCAACATCTATGTCGCCAGTCTCGCCTGCAACCGCTCTTAATTTTCTTTCAAATCTAGCATCAGATTCTTTGTCAGAGGTAAGAGTAGGGCAATTGCAGAATAGCTTTTTGCCTTCTAATTGTTGATGGCATTCTAAGCCACATTTAAAGCCTATTTTCTCATAATCCAATTCCACTTTTATATTCACCTTAGGTTTAGTAACTTTCTTTAGTTCAAACATAAAAGCTTTAAATTTGTTAACTATAGTAAACGCACTTTCTACTACGAAAATTTAGTGGATTTGCTATAAATCTATAACATTGTTGAATTATAAATTCCGACTTTATATAGATTTTGATTACAGTAAAAATGATGATTATAACTCAATGCCTCTGGCAAATAAAAGCAATAAATGTCGTATAAGTAGGTTCGGTAGTTTCATTTTTTTATTGAGTTTATATATGCAAAAGTAAATAGATAAATTTAAATATCACTTACCAAATTGTGATATCGAAATGGAGTCTATGAAAAATTATTTTAAAGTTCTCATCGCAGTTCTATTAGTGATAAGGTTATTCTTCCAAGTTAACCACGTGGTATTTGGTCGCGGACCTTATGTTTTTTGGCTAACTATGGCTACTTTATTCGTACTAGCTTTAATTATACATATAGTAGCTTTGATTATTTTGTACATAAAACAAATATGGGTTTTAATTTTTATAGGTGTAATTTCGATTGTTGATATTCTATTTGTAAATATTTATTTACCTGGGGAGGGGTATTGGTTAGAGCGATTAGTTTTGGTAATTCCTGATTTATCTTTGGTATTAGT